>JAWOBS010000230.1:0-2655 GCA_046484145.1 Bacteroidales bacterium | reverse complement strand
TCTTTAAGCTGTGTTGTCGCAATTTGCTTTAAAAAAATAATGAAAAAGTGAAGTTGTTTTTAAAACATCCTAAAGTATTTAAACAATTGCAAAGTGTTTATTAGAGAGAGTTCCACGCGAAGCCCGCATTAGAAAAAGTTCCACGCGAAGCCCGCCAAAGTTTTAAAATGTTTAAGAGCGCGAAGATAGAGGTGTATAATTAAGCTTTCTGATACTGCCTTTGCGGCTTTAGCGAGTGTTTATCTTTGCGATTTTTACGTGGAATACTTTTATGACAATACAGTCGGACTTTGAACTATATTAAAATATTTGAACACTATTATAACTATCATGTTTTATTAATATGAAGACAAAACAAAACATGGGTAGTTATATAGTGTTTTTTGATGGTGTATGTAATTTGTGCCATTCTTCAGTTTTATTTATAAATAAGCATGATTATAAAAAGCGGTATAAATTCTCATCCCTGCAATCAGAGACTGCTTCCAAAATGTTTGAAAAATATAATCTTAAGAATAATTTCAAGAGTATAGTTTTCTTTGAAAACGGAAGCTTTTATTTTGAATCTACCGCTGTTTTAAGAACAGCCCGTTTATTGCGCTTTCCTGTTAATCTCTTATATGTTTTTGTAATTGTACCTCCGTTTATTCGAAATTATATCTATCGTTTTATTGCGAAAAAGAGATATAAATGGTTTGGCAAAAGAGATAAATGCCTGGTAACATCTGACCTGCATTCTGATATTTTTGTTTGATTTAATAATTAGTGATTTTTCTTGCCAAATCCTAATATGCTTTTATCATATTGTCTTTAAGTCTTATCTAAAGTTTTAATTTTCAGAAAATAACAAGTAAAATTACTTTTTTAAATCGAAGGCTTTTTTCTATATTTGCCAAAAAAATCAAATACTAGTATCAATATAATTACATATTAAATTTTAAGGAGATATAATTATGACAAAAAACAAAATCACTGCTAAAGAAGCAATTGCATTGGAAGATAAGCATGGAGCGCATAACTACCATCCACTACCGGTAGTATTATCAAAAGGAGAAGGTGTTTTTTTATGGGATATAGACGGCAAGCGCTATTATGACTTTTTATCAGCTTATTCCGCTGTTAACCAGGGGCACTGTCATCCAAAGATTGTTGCTGCTTTAAAAGAACAAGCTGAGACTTTAGCACTTACATCACGTGCTTTTCATAATGATATTCTTGGTGTATATGAAAAATATCTTACCGAATATTTTGGTTATGATAAGGTTTTGCCAATGAATACAGGAGCTGAGGCTGTTGAAACAGCTATTAAGCTTACAAGAAAATGGGCATATACGAAAAAAGGCATTGCTAAAGATCAGGCTAAAATTGTTGTTTGCGAAAATAATTTCCACGGAAGAACTACAACTATAGTTTCTTTTTCTAATGACCCTGATGGCTATGGTGATTATGGCCCTTTTACTCCGGGCTTTATCCGTATTCCTTATAATGATGTTGCAGCTCTTGAGAAAGCTTTGGAAGATCCAAATGTTGCAGGCTTTATGGCTGAGCCTATACAGGGTGAAGCAGGAGTTTTTGTTCCGGATGAAGGATATCTTCAAAAATGCGCAGCACTTTGTAAAAGCAAAAATGTGCTGTTTATTGCTGATGAGGTTCAAACAGGGATAGCACGTACCGGTAAAATGCTTGCATGTGATCATGAAGATGTAAGACCGGATGTTTTAATTCTTGGTAAGGCAATAAGTGGTGGCGTATATCCTGTTTCTGCTGTTTTGGCTGATGATGATGTAATGCTTGTAATTAAGCCCGGGCAACATGGTTCAACTTTTGGCGGAAACCCTGTTGCATGTAAGGTTGCTATGGCTGCTCTTGATGTAATTAAAGAGGAAAAACTTGCTGAAAGAGCTGAAAAGCTTGGGCAGGTTTTACGTCGCGAACTTAAAGCTATTGATTCTGATATGCTTACTCTTGTAAGAGGTAAAGGTCTGCTTAACGCTATCGTTATTAAGCCTAAAAATGGTAAAGAAGCATGGGATGTTTGTGTTAAAATGGCTGAAAATGGACTTCTGGCTAAACCAACTCATGGTGATATTATCCGTTTCGCACCTCCATTGGTTATCACTGAAGAACAATTAATGGAATGTGTTGAAATTATTAAGAAATCAATACAGGCTTTTGAATAAGAGATTGTACTTCTTATATATAAAAAACCCTGATGGCCATTATTTGCCTTCAGGGTTTTTTAATTGATATAGAAAATCTTTTGTTTCCTTGCACTAAAACCGGAAGCTTCCAATAGGAACTTCCATCGTCGGGTTTACGTTTTACAATAATAAAACGGACAAGTCGAGCCATGTCCCCGCGGATACGCCATTTTAATTAATTATGGCCGGTCAAGTCCGACCAATACATTGGGCAGCTGCGTCAGAACAACGAGATCTCTCACGTTCATTCGTGACGAGCAGGAGAATAATGTGCCTGGGAGTTACAGAATCCGCTAGAACCGGAAGCTTATTGAACTTTTTCCTCTTCAGGTATGCGGATTATTACTGGCTTGTTTTGATCGTTTAAAGCAGCCAGGGTAAATAAACCTTCAATTGCTTTTTCCTTATTATTTGAATTATTGTCGTTTAAATATATAATAACCATTATCTCAAT
>JAWOBS010000214.1:0-3980 GCA_046484145.1 Bacteroidales bacterium | reverse complement strand
ACAACTTCTACCACTTCCTTTACTTGAGCAGGCATTAAACCACCATAGGAATCCACAATATTCAAATATCGAACAATACCATTAGCTTTGTTTAATTTGGCCAGAAAATCATAGTCTTTATAATAATTTGACATGTACATTATATTGAATGTAACATCAAATCCACGTTTTTTTATTTCTTTAGCAAGTATCAAAGCTCTCTCAAAATGCTCGGGATTTACAGCCAACCGAATCAAAGTAATAACAGGTTTTAAGCCTTCTAATAATTTATCTAAATGATCTGGTCGGGTATTTTTTTCATTGAACATAATTGCTATTTCTTTGCTGATGTTTAACTCAGCAATTTTTTGCAAAACAAAATCAGGCAAATAAAAATATTTTCCTTTGTAAGTTTTTTGTGGTGGACTTCTATAACCTATTTCAATAATATCAACAGGGAGCTTATCCATCTGTAATAAATATCTTTCCACTAATTCATCACTGAAGTCCCAATTTGTATAGTATCCTCCATCACGTATGGTACAGTCCAGTATTTTAAAGTTTTTGTTTTTCATTATTTATTGATTTTAATCATACTTTTTTGAGAAGGCGCTTAAAGCCATTACAATTTTTTTTCCTTCCTTCCTTTCTATTATTTGGCTAATAGGAAGGCTCAATACTTCATTATGAATTTTCTCAGTAACAGGATAACTTAATTCATTCCATTCTTTATAAGCTTTCTGCTTATGAGGAGGAATGGGGTAATGAATCATCGTTTGAACTTTTTGCACTTTAAGGTATTCCTGTAGCTTGTCTCTTTGCGGGTGTCGGATGACGAAGAGATGCCAGACATGTTCTTTAGCGATTAGTGGGGAGTTCTGAGTTCTTAGTTGGGGAAGAATTATATCATGGTTTTTTATGTTATCGCAATAGTATTGAGCAATTTCTCTTCTTCGTTGAGTTTCTTCATCAAGATACTTTAGTTTTATATTTAAAAATGCCGCCTGGAGTTCATCCATCCGGCTGTTAAGGCCTTGGTATTCATTATGGTATTTCTTGTGGCTGCCGTAATTTCCTAATGCTCTTACAATATCTGCTAAATATTCGTCATTTGTCGTAAGAGCTCCAGCATCTCCTAATGCTCCAAGATTTTTGCCGGGATAAAAGCTGTTTCCTGCTGCATCGCCTAATCCTCCACTTTTTTGGCCTTTCCACTCTGCCCCTATGGCTTGAGCATTGTCTTCAATTATTTTAAGGTTGTGCTTTCGTGCGACTGTCTCAATTTTTTCGCCCCAACAGATTTGGCCGTATAGATGGACTGCCATAATGGCTTTGGTGCGTGGGCTGATATGCTTTTCTATCTGTGAAATATCCAGGTTGTAGGTTTGAATATCCGGCTCTACCAAAACCGGCTTCAAGTCATTATCAGTAATAGCCAGAATCGTAGCAATGTAAGTATTGGCAGGCACAATCACTTCATCCCCTTTTTGCATTACGCCCATTTCGATGTAGCCCCGCAAAATCAGTCGCAAAGCATCCAAACCATTACCCACCCCCACGGCATGCTTTACCCCAATGTAATTTGCCAAATTTTCTTCAAACTGGTTCAGCTTTTCACCCATCAGATACCGGCCGGAATCAATGACTTCTGCCGCGGCTTGTTTCATTTCTTCGGCATATTGGGCATTTATTTTTTGTAAGTCGAGGAATTTAATCATTATTAATCTTCTCTGACTTTTTTCAAAAATTTAGCAGGACTCCCAATATGAATTTCATAATCCGGAATATCTCTGGTTACTAAAGAATGGGCACCTGCAACAGCATAATTGCCAATATTCTTTTTTTCCAATACTCTTGCCCCTAAAGTAACATCGGAAACTTTTCCTATATTTATATAAGAACTTGTAATGGAACCCACAGAAAAATGGCAAAGCGGCCCTACTTTTGTATTATGGCCAATAAGGGCATTTGCGAGCACTAATGTACATGCACCGATATGCGCTTTCGGGCCAATATAGGTATTTGACATTACAACCACACCAGGTTCAAGCACCGCATTGTCAGCAACAAAAGCACTTTTGTGCACAATAGTGGCAAATCTTTCCCAGGGGATTTGCATTTTATTGAATGTCTTTTCTGTAAGTATATTTCTTCCTATCATGTGGATGGCATAAATGAAATAGTAATCTTCTTCCAGGAATTTGTTGATTTCATCTGTGCCACCAACAACAGGATAATCATTTATGGTTTTTCCTTTTTCGTAATCATTAATGAATCCGGCGACTTCAAATTCATGGTCATTAAATCGCCTGCGGTTATCTTCAATGAGAGAAGCAACTACGCCACCATTGCCTTCACCTCCGATGATTAATACTTTTTTACTCATGAGTTATTTTTCTTATCAATTAGCTTTTGTTTTTTTAAAGTCTTTTTTGCAGTCAGAACCATAGGAGGCCCAATAAATTTGCCTCCCATAATCGCCACTCCTTTCCCTTTTTTGCTGGCTTCTTCTGAAAGTTTAAGCATTTCTTTTGCTTCTTCAACGGCTTTCGCTGAAGGGGAAAAGTATTTATGAACCAACGTCAATTCTTTTGGGTGAAGCACCAACATGCCTTCGAATCCGAGATTTCGTGCTATAATTAAATTTTTTTCCAGGTCTTCAATATCGTGTACGTTTATATGCACTGTATCTATGGGGATAATGTCATTAGCTCTTGCAGCCATGGCAATCATTGCACGCGGGGTAAATAGGCTTTTATGTTCTTTGTCGTGCAAACCTTCAAGATCGGTTATAAAATCTTCACATCCGTAGGCAATTGCAATTACGCGATCAGATGCCCGGCAAATTTCCTGCGCATTTAATACAGCAGCTGATGTTTCAATTAAGGGTATTATTTTGAATGTTCCTTTATCAATACCTTTTTCGTATTCAATCGTTTCAAGCAATTTATCAAAGAAGTAAACATCCTGTCCTGTTTTTGATTTCGGGAACATAAAACCTTGAATTCCCTTAATTGTAAGCTCATATACATCTTTTAAAAGATGCCCGCTTTCCCTGTCATTTACTCTTGGAAAAACAGAATAATTGTTAAACTTACCCTTTTTTACATATTCTTTTATTTTCTCCCTTGCTAATTGCTTATTGTTTGCAGGTTGTACAGAGTCTTCTATATCAAGCAATAAGACGTCTGCATTGGAACGGGTGGCACTATCAAGCAACTTTTCATTATGCCCGGGGACAAACATCAGGCTGCGCATTAAATAATCACTCATATCAGTTCTTTCTTTTAATTAATACTTTTCTTCTGAATTTAAGAATATCAGCATTATGTTGATTATAAGCTGTTGTTTCAACATAGATAATACCCCGGTCTGTTTTTGATTTTGATTCTTTCTTTTCCAGTATTTCTGATCGGGCATAGATCGTATCATTTATAAAAACAGGGGCAAGATGGCCGATATTTTCATAAGCAAGGTTGGCAATTGCTTTTCCACTAATATCCGGAACGGTTATTCCTACTACAATGCTAAAAACCAGCGTACCAACAACCAATATTTTACCATGTTGTTGCTTTTCAGCATAGTCAACGTTTGTGTGTATGGGGTGATGGTTCATTGTAAGTAACGAAAACAAATTATTATCGCTTTCAAAAATAGTTTTTGACGTTGAATGGTTTATTATTTCCCCGGTCTTAAAATCGTCAAAGTATCTTCCAATTTCAAACATTTTGTATTGTCTTATAATTTAAAAAATCATTGTAAGTTCTGATATAATCTTTTTCGTCATATATTTCAGAAGCCAAAACCAGACAAATAGCCCCAGAGGAAAAATTTAATAGTTCTCTCCATTGTCCCGGAAAAATATGTAATCCCATATATGGCCTGTTTAAATTAACTACTTTTTCATTCATGCTGTCATTTAATAAAACGTCAAAACTACCGCTGGCGGCTATGATCATTTGGTGTAATTTTTTATGAGCATGTCCTCCGCGCGTTTCACC
>JAWOBS010000189.1:0-9660 GCA_046484145.1 Bacteroidales bacterium | reverse complement strand
TTCTACAGACTTTTTATTTCTCCTGGCTGCAATAAGGGCGGCCTCATTACAAACATTAGCTATATCTGCACCTGAAAAACCGGGAGTTTGACGTGCTAAGAATTCAACATCAACATCTTCATCAAATTTTATTGGCTTCATATGCACTTTAAAGATAGCTTTACGCTCTTCCAAGTCCGGCATCTCAACGTGAATTTGCCTGTCAAAGCGGCCAGCCCGTAGCAATGCCCTGTCAAGGATATCAGCACGGTTGGTAGCAGCAAGTATAATAACACCCACATTAGTACCAAATCCATCCATCTCTGTCAATAACTGGTTAAGAGTATTTTCTCTCTCATCATTAGCACCTGTAACCGGATTTTTGCCCCTGGCTCTTCCTATGGCATCAATCTCATCAATAAAAATAATACATGGAGCCTTTTCTTTTGCTTGTTTAAAAAGGTCGCGTACCCTTGAAGCACCAACACCAACAAACATCTCAACAAAATCACTACCACTTAAAGAAAAGAAAGGAACCTGCGCTTCACCTGCAACAGCTTTTGCCAAAAGCGTTTTCCCTGTGCCGGGAGATCCGATCAGTAGCGCACCTTTAGGAATTTGGCCGCCAAGATTTGTATATTTCTTTGGATTTTTTAGAAAGTCAACAATTTCCATAAGCTCAATCTTAGCTTCTTCTAATCCGGCTACATGGTTAAAGTTAACATTTACACGTGTATCCTTGTCAAATAACTGTGCTTTAGCCTTGCCAATGTTAAACATTTGGCCACCTGCACCACCACCTGCCATTCGCCTCATTATAAATATCCAGAACAATATCAGCAAACCGATTGGTATAAGCCAGCTTAGAATGTCACCCGACCAGTCTTTTCTTTGCTCATGAAAAATTGGAAATTTTTCACTTTGCTCTAAATCCTTTTGAGAATCCCTTATTAGTGATTCAAAATTTTCTACCGAGCCAATTTTAAAGGTATAATGCGGCCCACTATCACTAGCGCCGGACTCTCTAACGTCATTATATTCTTCTTTGAATAAGCTTTCTTCCTTGAGATAAACCTCAACAACTTCTTTATTTACAACGATTACCTTCGCTACATCACCGGAAGTTAGCATCTCTCCCTCGAAGCGTTGCTGAGAAATATCAACTGCAGAACCACCCCAGTTATAAAACTGAAGAGCAATAAATAATACAGCGAGAATACCATAAATCCAATAAAAATTAAAACCAGGCTTCTTTCCTTTACCATCAGGCTTTTTATTTCCATTAGAAGGAGGCTTATTGGAGTTGTCTTGCCCCTTGTTATAATTATCTTTACTCATTAAATTCCTGTTATTTTTTAAATTATATTCATTATAATAATAAACTACTTTTTGGATAATATGTTTATTAATCAGAATTCATTTTATTAATAGGTGCATCAGCCCATAGAGCTTCTAATTGATAAAAATTTCGCACATCTTCCTGGAAAATGTGAACAACAACATCCATATAATCAAGCAATACCCATTCGGCATTTGCAAGGCCTTCTCTCCATGCGGGTTTTATACCAATAGTTTTTCTGACAGTGTCCTCTATTGATTCTGCTATTGATTTTACCTGGGTGCCGGAAGTTCCATGACAGATAACAAAATAATCGCAAATACTACTATTAATTTTCTTTAGATCAATATAAACGATATCAAGGCCTTTCTTTTCGCGTATACCTTCAACTATTTGTTCTAGTAAATTATCAGATCCTTTTAAATCTGAATTTTTAACAGCTTTTTTAGTTTTTGTTTTTAAATTTTTAGAGTTGTTATTTTCGCTTTTAGTCATTAAGTGATAATTAAATTAATTATTGCTATTAATTAGAATGCATTACTATAACGCATATTATTAAGATAAAATATAATTTGTGTGTTTTTATAATAAGCTGCAAAATTAAGTAATTTTGAAGACTTTATGTAGATTTTAAAAATTATCATATAAATTTTCATAAAAATCAATGATAGTTAAAAATACCATTTTTATAGACACTACCGACTCCACAAATCTTGAGGCTTGGCGACGAATAAAGGAAGGGAATTTTGCAGAAGGAACTGTTATTTGGACAAGCCATCAAAAAGCCGGCAAAGGAGCCGGATCAAATAAGTGGGAAAGCGAAGAAAAGATGAATCTGGCGGCTTCATACATATTAAAGCCGGACTTCATTGATGCTGATCAGCAGTTTTATCTTAATAAGTGTGTTTCTTTAGCTGTAAGAGATTGTATTTCAGAATTATGCAAGAATAAGTTTGAAGTTTATATAAAGTGGCCTAATGACATTATAATAGCTGACAAAAAGATTGCAGGAATACTTATAGAAAATGCAATAATTGGCAATACATACTCCACTGCTGTTTGTGGTATTGGTGTTAATATTAACCAAGAGAAATTTCCACCTCATTTAAGTAATGCAATTTCATTAAAAAACATTACAGGAAAAACAAGATCATTAAAAATATGCTTAGAAACCTTATCGGACTATGTTTTATTATGGTATAAAAGACTACAACTAAGCGATTTTGAAACTATTGACAAAACATATCTTGAATACTTATACTTAAAAAACGTAGCCTCCAAATTCAAAACTGACAATAAAAGCTTCACAGGTAAAATAATTGGAGTTTCCGCTTATGGAAACTTATTAGTTGAAACAATACCCGGTAAAATCAGTGAATTTGGCTTTAAAGAAATTGTATTCCCAATATAAGTAAAAAATAGGATAGAAAAATTTAATCAAATAACTCCTTAAGCTTATCAGCCAGTTTGTTCACAAAATTTTGCAAAGGCTTATCAGCAACCATTTTCACAAAAGTATTAAGACTGGCTTCAAATACTATTTCAACTTCACACTTATTATCTCCTGCTTCGTAAAAGAAACAATCAAGGGTGTAGTCCACGGGATTATCTCCGTATGAAACAATATTTAGATTGCTGTGAGGCACTTTATTGTTAAACTTCATAGAAAGGTTTGACAGGCCCTCAATCGCAAAAGAACAAGAATCTTTGTCAGATTTCCAGTTTTTCACCTGTGCAGGCATCAATTTTTCGAAGTTATTAAAGTCAGCCATAAATTCATAAACTGATTCGCGAGAAGCGTTAATTTGGGTTCTTTCACTTTTATATTTTGCCATAATTAAAAAAAAATCAAATAATTACTTACCCCATTTTTCAGGAGCTAAATTCCATTTGTGCAAAACTTTTTCATCTTCATCTGTAATGATTTTCATATTTTTTGCCTGTTTAAGTAATGCATTATAATTACTTAAAGTATGCAAAGAGCATCCGGCTTCCTGAAAGTTCTTTTCAGCAACTTCCAACCCATAAGTAAATACTGCTAACATACCCAATACATTGGCATCACAACTCTTTAAAGCTTTAACAGCTTCCAGGCTACTCATACCGGTGCTAACAAGGTCTTCAATTACAAGAACATTTTTCCCGGGCTCCAGGTATCCTTCAACAAGATTCTGCAAGCCATGGCCTTTAGCATTGCTTCTTATATAAACAAATGGAAGATCTAAAAGATTTGCAACCAAAGCACCATGAGCAATACCGCCGGTAGCAACGCCTGCAATTACTTCTATATCAGGAAAAAAAGTTTTTGTTAGTTCTGATAATTTCTCTGCAACAAAACTTCTCACCACAGGAAATGACAGTATACGGCGATTATCACAATAAATAGGTGATTTTAAACCACTTGCCCATGTAAAAGGATTTTGTAAATTTAATTTAATTGCTTTAATTTGCAGTAAATATTCTGCCGTTTGTAGTTCTGTATTTATAAACTTATCCATGCCGCAAATGTATAAAGTTTTTATTAATCTCAAGGAAATAAATTTTCTTCATGAGAAACCTTATGAGGAGAAGTCCGGCGTCTTAAATATCAACAAAGATAATTTCGGCGACTTTTATGAGTTTTTCTCTAGTTTTGAGAATAACCCAGATCTCAATGTATTGAATATATACGGAGATACCCCGGAAAAATTATTTAAGCAATTTGCCCGTCATTTTAATATTATTGACGCTGCCGGCGGAATAGTAATCAACTCCCGCAATGACATTTTATTTATCTACAGGCATAATAAATGGGATTTGCCAAAAGGAAAAATCGACAATGGTGAAACCCCGGAAGAAGCTGCTATAAGAGAAGTATCTGAAGAATGTGGAATAAAAAGTCTAAAGATTATTAAGTTTATTGCTCATACTTATCATATTTATATGCTTGATGATTTTAACTATGCTCTTAAAAAAACCTGGTGGTTTGAAATGATAGCGGATGATAAACAACCATTAAAGCTGCAAAAAGAAGAAGATATCGTTGATGCAAAATGGTTTCCTTTCACAGAACTGAACGACGTATTGGAAAACACCTACCCTTCCTTAAGCCTTCTTATTGATAATTATTTAAAATCATAATTGATGGAAGATTATTCCAGGTCATAGTATAGTTGTGGCTTTTTATTTTTTTCCATTTGATATATCTGCCGAAGCTTGTCAAGATAACCGCGGATAGCTATACTTGGGTATAGCGATGGGTAGCTTATTATATTTCCATCCGGGTCTATTAAGACAAAAACAGGGAACGAAGTAACATCATAGTCATCCAGCAAAGCATAATTATCATCAAAATGGAAAAATTTCCAGGAAAAATCATTTTCTCTTAAAAAACGTTCATAATCAAATTTATGACGATCAACAGAGATAGAAACAAATTCTATAATATCGCCATATTCCTGATACAAATCTTCCTTAACCGGAAATTCTGCCATACAAGGCACGCACCATGAAGTAAAAAAACTCAGATACAAAAATTTACCCTCAAAATCTTCTAATGTATATTCTTTGCCGCTTTCATCTTTAAGAGTAAAATCCGGTGCAGGACTGCCTTGTCTAAGATGCTTTTGTGCCCAAAGAATATTTTTTGCTATTTTTCTGTGTTCTGCAAATTTGCTGTCTTTTGCAACTTGATTTATAACATCTTCGACATTTGCCTGAACAAAATCATCATCAGAATAAATATTACTTAAACTTTTCAGCAATACCATTTCGCGCAGCACCTCATTTCTCAATATAGAATCTCTTCCCAGGGAATCCATAAGTGCAGTATAACTGCTTAGCTCATTAACGGTATATACTACGTCTTCTATTCTTACATTGCCGGTAGTACTGAAAATATAATTGTCAAAATAGTTATTAAAGAAGCTCATATATTCGAGATTATTATATAAAATCTCTTGGTTATAAAAATATCTTAGAGCTAATTCATGGTCATTAAAAGCATTGGTAACTCTATAATATTTCGCAAACTTATACTTATAATAATTGTTGAAATAATCATTATCAACATTACTGAACAGGGAATCAGTTTTTTCGTGAAAATCAATTACTTTATGCCCCAATCTTATTCGTTGGTTTGATGAGAAGTTTTCAGCAACAAAACTATCAAACAAATTATCCAGAGAATCTATCAAAGCATCAAGGCTGTTATTGTCGGCATTATTTATCTCAAAAGGAAAATAATAAGGTTCCAGGTATGGATTTCTTTTGTCATCCAGTTCATTAAAGTTAACCGGCTCAAAAGTTAAGCGGTAATTTTTCCCGGGTTCGACAAACATACCAAGTTTTGCATGATCTATTCTAAACATTAAATATTGAGGCTCATATATTGTGAAATGGAACTCAAACTCCTCTTTATCATTTATTTCACACTCTTCAATAACACTTTGCCTGTAAGTTATCAAATCATCATATTTGACAAGCCTGACAATTTTTCCTTCAGCTCCCGGAAAAACTCCTGAAATGCTTACATCAAAAGCCTCAGATGAATATGATGCAATAGAAATAAAAAATATCAGAATAAATAAAAACTTACTCTTAAACATTTACTATAATTGTAAAAATGAATATTATTTATTGAAATTACCGGGCATAAGGTCTTTACTAACATATTCCGGGACAAACCTGGAAATGTCGCCTTTGTTTCGGAAAATATCTCTGACAATAGATGAATTAAGCGCTGTGTGTTCCGGTGCTGTCAATAAGAAAACTGTTTCAATTGATGGATGTAGTTGCTTGTTAACCTGCCCTATACTCCTTTCAAACTCAAAATCAGCAGAAGTTCTAAGTCCTCTCAGTAAGAACTTTGCATTTACTTTTTTGCAAAAATCAACAGTCAATCCTTCATAAACCTGTATGTCAATTTTAGGCTCATCTTTAAACACTTCGACAAGCCACTTTTTTCTTTGCTCTATTGAAAAGAAACCTTGTTTTTCATTGTTTATCCCAATTCCAATTATTAATTTGTCAAATAAGGGAATTGCCCTGCGAATAACAGATTCATGGCCTTTTGTGATTGGGTCGAATGACCCGGGAAATAAAGCTATCTTTTCCATAATAAAGCAATTTAATTATGATTTCATCCATTCGTAAAGGACATAATGCTCAGAGTTCATTCCTATCTTTTCATAAACTTTCTTTGCATTATAATTATTCTTATCAACATATAAACGAATTCCACTTAAATTATTGTCTGCTTCAACCCACTCTTTTATTTCCTTGTACATCATACCAAAAATGCCCTTACTTCTATGTTCAGGTATAACATATACAGAATGCAGCCATGCAACTTTGCTGTTTCTCCAATCACTCCATTCATACAGAACAAGCATTGATGCACATATTTTATTATTATTTTCACAGACAAAATAGAAACCTGTTTCAGGATTATCAAATATATGTGTAACTCCTTTATTGACAGTGTTAACATTCAACTCCAGGTTTTCGGTTTCAAGAGCCATTTTCACCTGGAAATCAGAAATCACCGGAATATCAGAGTGTTTAGCCTTCCTTAATATCATCACCTGTCATTTTAAAAAAACTAAAGTTAACTTTTCCGTATTTTCTTTTTTCAAAAAAATAATCATTTTCGGAAAAATTCACTGCTGCCGGATGTTCAATAATCAACAAAGCTTCAGGTTTAAGTAATTTTCTTCTGAAAACAATTTCCGGAATTTTTTCTGTGCTTTCATAGTTGTAAGGTGGATCAGCAAAGATAATATCAAATGTCAATTTACATCTTTCCAGGAAATCAAGGCTGTCACTTTTTACAGGCTGAAGATTTTCCAGCTGAAACTTATCGGCAGTTTGTTTAATAAAAGCAATACATTGAGGGTTAGCATCAACAGAAGTAACACTTTCAGCTTCTCTTGATGCAAATTCATAAGATATACTGCCAATTCCTGCAAATAAATCTAACACACTAATTTCGGAAAAGTCAAAATAATTATTTAATATATTAAAAAGAGCTTCTTTGGCCATATCTGTGGTTGGCCTCACATCAAGTTTTGCAGGTGCTATTATAGTTCTTCTTTTAAGATTACCTCCTATTATCCGCATACATTTAAATTTAACAATCCATAAAAATAGTGGTGAGGAATATTATCGAATACCGATGAATATCTGTACAGGTCATTGCGCTCGCCAAAACTCACCGATTTGAAATACAACCTGATATTTTTATAAAGCTCTGATTCCATGCTAACGTTTCCTATAATTTTCAGGTTTAATTTTTCAGCATCAAATCCCATATTTTCTAATGTAAAAAACACGTAATACATCAGGTCGTCATATGTTATAAAATTAAATGCTTTAACAAGTTTTAAAGTATTATTTTCTATAATAATAATTTCAAAAAAGCCATTATTCAAATGCAGGATAACATCAGCATTTAAGTTACTAACAGCAACATTATACATTATTGATTCAATAAGCGGGCTTGTATAATGCCGAATTCTTAATTCAGGAAAAAACTTAAACAGCATACTTGTAATAACTTTCGCAACAGGATAAACGGAATATGCTTTCAGGTTATTAAGCTTCTCTGAATTTACAAAAAAATTATCATCATCAAGTTGAACATTAAAATCCAGGTAGGATTTTTTTTCAGAATCAACATATATATCTTCAGGGATAAACACAAACTGTGGCGAAACATATGATATGCTGACTCTTTCATAATCATTCTGAAGCAGTTCATTCGATTTTATTAAATACTCAGAGGCATTGCTAATATTTTCCTCATCAAGAGGATATCCAAAAGCAAAGGATTCTAAAACCCGGTATTTAAATTTATCAGTATCCAGGATACAATAAGAAAATCCACCGGGCGAGAGCTCGATGGATAAAAAATTCTTTTTTTCCGACCCCGGCATAAATGATTTATCGATAATGCTTACGATTTTCTCCAATGGCCAGATATATGTTTTAATTCAAAAAAATTATTCCCAATTACCGTCAGTAGAAGATTGCTCCATAGAACCAACTTTAAGCTCTTCCCTGGTGTAGTATGTTTTGTAGTCATCAAGACCTTTCATATAAACTTCAGCAGGAGTTCGTGCTTCAAAAACAGGTATTTCTACCAATCCACGTTCAATAACTCCGGCATTCATTTCAAATCTCTCACCTCCACTAAAAGGAACATAAGGAATTGAGTCTACCGGATATTTCTTTTTATGATATAATGTATCTTTTACATCCATCCAGGACGTATCTCTTTGAACAATACCAAGGTCAAGAGCTTCTTTTTCTGTAAGAGAATCAGGAACAGCACCAATTGCTTCCACGATAGGCATTGAGTCATACTTTACAAAATCCACTAATGAATCCAGGCTACTATTAAACACGCCATAAGTTGATCTGTGTGCCACTTGAATATTACGGATATCTTTGAGGCGCTGGATTATTCTTTCTTCACGATGAGCAGCCTCGCGCCTGAAATTAATTGGCTCCATAATGCTTCTGTAAATGAAAAAGCCCAATACTATTATAACTACATACAATGCTATTTGAAATACAGTCTTCATACTTTATATCTTTAAATTAATTTCTAAATTACTTTTTTTTAATTGAAACGTCAAAATTCATAAATAATATGCAAATATTCTAATTTTTTTTTTAACAGGCTAATAATTTTTGCAAACAATTAAAAAATATTCAAAAAAACATAAAAAACCGGCAGTTAGCTTTCATCAATTATCAAGATGATGTGAACGTTTGCTGTATTTCAGATCCTGTAAAACATCAGCTTTAACCCTAATAGTAAAATTATAACTTTTTCTGAATCCGAAAGGTATCCAGTTAAAAGTCATTTCCCAGCAATGAAGGTCGCGATATACATCTACTGATGTATATGTTATTTCTTTTCTGTCAAAATCATAACCGGACCTGAAGCCTATTCTCCAGTTAGGCGTAAGCTTTATATCTCCCGAAAAAGAAAGATTCTGAACATATTCCCTCTCATAAATGCCTGTATGCAGAGGCCTTCTGGAGTTATAATTAAAAGTATATGAAAACCTTAATGACCAGGGAACAGAGTAATCAATGTCATCCTGCTCAATCTGATTATTAAGTAAACCCATGTTATTACCGTTTCTCCCTTGGCCATTCATATTATCCTGATTATTTGTATCAGAATCGGAGGAACCATCATCAGAATCGCTGTTATCACCTGGTTTGTCACTCTGAAAGGTACTAGAATTCAGAGTATAATTAAAGCTCAAATTCCATGAGGTATTACTTAAATGAAGAAGTCTTTTTTCGGTATCCCACAAAAATTTATTTATTTTCTGGCCATTCTCATC
>JAWOBS010000162.1:0-3984 GCA_046484145.1 Bacteroidales bacterium | reverse complement strand
TGTCCTCATCTTCGAGGCTGCGCGCGCACCACGCGTCCCAGTCCGTCTTGACCTTGCGCCACGCCCGGCTGACCACGTCCTTGCTGACGGCGCCCTTGAACAACGCGAACAGCGCCCGCTTCACCCGCCGCGTGTTGGTGCCCGAAAGGTAGACCGACGCGATCAGGGCCTCGGCCGTCTTCGTCAGGCGCCGGTAACGCGGCAGCGCCTTCGAGCGCCATTCGCGCACCTTGCCGTCCTCGTTCTCGACACGGGCGCGGGGCACGCTGATCGTCTCAGTGCCAAAGGTTCCTGTGATCTGGCGGTCCCGGTGGCCGTGACGATACCCCATATCTCTTTAAGCAGTTTTGCTGCTTCTGTTTGGTTTACAGTTTCAGAAAAACCATCGACGATTTCTTTAATTTTTTCTTGTTCTTTCCCGTTTATAGATAGAATCCGGTCTTTTCCCAGGTGATCTAATTTATTTAATACATAAGCGATTGATAAATTGTCTACGTCCTGCCCAGGCTGATATGCCCGTTCTTTTGTGTCAGGACTAATGATTTCTGATAAAATTCGGCATTCTACCAGTTCATATAGTATTTTTCGAACTAGCCGCATAGGTATTTTGAGTTTATGAGAGATTTGTTCAGCACTTGATGGTTTTTCAGCATTTTTAAAATTATGTACTAACAAATGGGTAATATTTAATGCCAGGAGATTTTTGCTGTAATTGCTGATGTTTTCGGTGTCTGTTTCGAATTCGTATTGCTCCATATTTTCATCTGCAAAAGCGATTTCAGCTCCGAGTAAAACGATAAACCAACTGATCCGAAGCCAGATTATGAAGAGCGGCAAAGCTGCAAAACTACCATATATCGCATTATATCGTGACACCCCTATTTGGAAGTTGATGTATAGCCACTGAGTAAGAGCAAAAATAGAACCTGCTACAATGCCCCCAATGAGAGCTGAGCGGAATTTTACTTTGGTATTGGGCATGAACATGTATAGAAATGTAAACAGCAGCCAAACCAATGCATAAGGAATTGAACGTATCAGGAACAAAATAACCGGTTCCATAAAAGATATAACCTCAATATTTGTGGCTATTTCTTCCATCTGGGTAATGACAAATATTGTGGCGGTACTTGAGACAATAACTAATATTGGACCAATGAGCATAAGCGAGAAATAATCGCTGAATTTCCTCAGCCATGTTCGGGATCTACGTATTTGCCATACTGCGTTGAACGAACTTTCAATATTGGAAAATACTTTTAACACTGACCAAAGCAGAATTATAAGGCCCACTCCTGCAATTAATCCGCCTTGTGTATTGGCAAGGAATGAATTAGCAACTTCAAAAATTTGATCTATAATCTCCTGCTGACTTTCAATATTATCAAGAACATTATTTTCCAGATGTACTTTGAGCTGATCAATGTATTTTTTTAGTCCGAAAGCTTTGGCTATCCCGAAAGCCATTGCTAATACCGTAATTATGGCCATCAAAGAAAATACGGTTAATGCAGAAGCGCGCAGGCCGATTTTATCTTCTTTGAACCCACGAAATGACAAAGCCAAAATTCGTAATAGCTTCAATAATATTCTTTGTTTTCCGATTTGATTGGCTAGAGGAACGGACCATAATTTATAGGTAAAGAAATATTCTATCCTTTCTTTTATTTGATTTTTTCTCATGGAATAAAGTTGTTTTTTCTTTCAATTTAGGATAAATTTATAAAAATACTTAATACTAGGTATTATTGAACTTGTTTTTCTTAAAATTAGTTTACAAGTGGATGATAATTCAGCACAAATAGAGCAGTTGGCAAAACAAATCAGACGTTGTAAACTTTGCCAGTTATATAAAACAAGAACTCATGCCTTACCCGGAGAAGGAGATGTGAATTCAGAGCTTATGTTTATTGCACAAGCTCCCGGACGGGAGGAGGATCAGAAAGGAAGAATGTTTGTCGGGCCCTCCGGGAAAGTATTGGATGAATTGTTTGCTGAGATTGGCTTGCAAAGGGAGCAGGTATATATGACAAATATGGTTAAGTGTTTCTTGCCGAAATGCCGAAAGCCAAAGCAAGAAGAAATTAATACTTGCAATGTATATTTAAAAAAAGAAATAGAACTTGGAGAAGCAGAAACTTTAATTCCTTTGGGATACCACTCAACAAAGCACCTTCTCTCTCTATATAAACAGAGAATTCCTGATAAACACCATTTTTCTGCTCTTTTTGGACAACTTATTGTGGCTCAGGATAAAAAGATTTTGCCTTTGCATCACCCTGCCACTGTTGTACATGGCAGTTCTACCTATGAACAGCTTTTAAATGAATACAGAAAAATTAATGTCGTAACCCAAACTTGCCGATGGTTCTATTTATGTCCTATAAAAAAATTTTATGATACAGGAAGATTGTCAAAAGAATGGATAGATCAATATTGTAAAGGAGATTGGGAAGCGTGTATAAGGTTCCAAAAGGAAGAACATTTTATTTCACATCCGGATAATATGCTACCAAACGGCAATATTGATCAAAAATTAGATGAATGAGGATTGTTATAATTCAAATTAATAAGGAACTTTCGTATATTTAGAAAGGGAGATATCTTATATATGTAAAATAAGCTTATGTGACATTTATGTACTTAATGTGGTTAAAAAATTAAAAATATATAATAATGATGGAACATGTTTATCGGATAAATACGGGAGCATCAAATGCTTACCTTATTGAGAATGGCGATAAGTCAATTCTTATTGATGTTGGTAATAAAAATAAGGCAGAAAAAATTCTTAAGGCAATCAGTGATATTGGGCTGGAGCCAGCTTCTATTGCTGTTATAGTTCTTACCCATGCACATTACGATCATGTTGGGAGTTTGCCTGTATTGAAAGAACGTACCGGTGCTAAAGTGATCGCACATGAAACAGATAAAGATTCTCTTCTTGCCGGATATACAGATTTACCAAAAGGCACAAATCCCTTTTTCCAGTTTATTATTAGCTTAGCCCGCACTTTTTTCAAAAACCATGGTAGCTTTGATCCCGTTGAGCCGGATATTCTGATTAATGAAAAGTATGATTTAAGTGAATTTGGAGTGGATGCTTTTATTCAAACCACCCCGGGACATACTGCAGGTTCTGTGTCTCTTATTTTGGAGGGAAAGCATGCCTTTGTAGGAGATACGGCTTTTAACATAAGGAGAAAATCTGTTTATCCACCTTTTGCGAACAATGAAAAGGAATTAATTCAAAGCTGGAAAGTTTTACTGGACACGGGAGTGGAGTATTTCTGGCCGGGACATGGGAAGATGTTTACACGAGAAAAGTTTTTAAAAACTTATCAGAAGGTTGCAGGTGAAAATCAATAGTAAAAGATAAATAAGTTTTACTGCTGCCTTTAGCTCTTGGCTTTAGGGGTTTCGGGTTTTTTTCTGTAATTTCGTTCTTAGTATTTGTTACCGCTTACCGCCGATTGCTTTCTGCCTGCTGCCACTGCTGCAACTGCAACTGCAACTGCAACTGCCTGCTTACTTACTGGCTAATTGATGCTCTTTTTAATATTTGCCTTTACTTCTGAAATTGCCGGTTTAAATCCTTTTTTCCTCAGTCATCCGTTAAACCGATGCTTTTGTTAATCTTTCCGTATCACTTTTTTAAACAAAAGGAATTCTTTGTTGTTTAAACATATTAATCAAAATAAATATGTCTAATTTAAAAGAGTTGCTAATGTTTAAAGAATATGATCCGTTAAAGAATAAGCTCTTTAGCATAATGAATGAGGAGGGCAAAATAGTGAATGATTCTTATATGCCAGAAATATCTGATGATAAGGTACTGGATGCATATAAGAATATGCTTTTTGCACGTACAGCAGACTTGATGACTGTATCATTTCAGCGTCAGGGACGTATTTATACGTACCCGCCAAACTTCGGACAAGAGGCTATTGCCGGAGGAATTGCTCAACATGTTAATCATGATGA
>JAWOBS010000061.1:0-2650 GCA_046484145.1 Bacteroidales bacterium | reverse complement strand
AAATAATGAATTTAACCGAATTGTTGCATGAATAAGAGAATGATAAAATATCCTCAGCAGCTGTAGAGACGTGCCTTTTTCCGGCACGTCTCCCTTGTCACCCCCATAAATCGCCAGTAGAGACGCGCCTTCCGGCGCGTCTCAGAATTCAAAACACCGAAATCCCTGACAAAATTCCAGATTATTCTTATATTTACCCCATCAATCCGTTTGAACCCAGACCAGCCAAATGCTCCACTACACCTACACCACCTCCGGCCAGAAGATCAGCCAGAATTACCCCTTCGGCATGGCCATCCCCTCCCAAAGCTTTGCCCTGCCCAACGAGAATGATACCTACCAAAACCGCTACCTATACAACGGCAAAGAATACCAGGATGATTTCGGTTTGAATTGGTATGATTACGGGGCACGGTTTTATGATGCGCAGATTGGGAGATGGCATAGTGTGGACCCGTTGGCGGAGAATGGCTATCACTTAAGTCCATACAATTATGCTTTTAACAATCCGGTACTTTTTATAGACCCGGATGGGATGTGGCCAGACAATCTTATTTAAAATTTAGTTGATTATACTATTAATGCAGTAAATGATGCAATATCAAATGCGATACAATCTATCGCAATTGCTGTTGCTGAAACAGCGGGAGTTGCCTTAAGACAGGAAGTTGAAAAAGTAGCTCCAGATGCGGTAAGTGTTAACATAGATGCAGAAGTAACAATGCCAATAGGTGGTATTAATCTTAATATGGGGGCAGGAATGATTACTACAGGGGAGAACTCTGGTCAAATCTTCGGTATGCTTGATTTAGGCGCAAATACCGTTACTACTGGTGGTTTTTCAGCCACAGCAACAATAGGTCCAACTGTTTATTCTGGTAGCGATGAAACAGAAAATTTTTCTCTTGGTGATATTTCAGGAAACAGACAAAGCTTTACACCTGTAGCAGGAGCAAAAGGGGTTGGGAAATATGACCTAACTAAAGGGAGTTCTGGAACTACTTCTCATCATCTGGGATTGGGTGTGGGTGGAGCAGTTTCTCCTCCTGGCGTACCTTTTTCGGTTTCACATAGTATAGGTCACACTAAAGTTATAAGTTTTGGTACTTTCCCCAGTTTTAGAAAGGATAAGGATTAGAAACAATTCTGAAAATTAAACATTTATTAAGTATTAAGAAGTATTAATAATGGTAGGAAAACAGCAGGGGCTTAGAGACATTTTAAAGCAAATAGGCGAGATTAGAATTACTAAGGACAAGAGAAAGAACACAATAATTATTGTCTTCTGGTATTTATTAGTTGCTGCTCTGTTTTTTTTATTATATCATGTTTTTGTATAATGCCTTATCGATTTTACTCTGATGAATTCATATTCTTATTTAATGCTTTACTTGTCTGTGTTTATTACAACATCAACGCCTGCAGCTTAGTTTTAGTAATAAAAGCATCTAAAAAGGTGTAAATCATCTTTTTTTGATTGAAGGCTAATTCCTTATTTTTCATAATGCCTCCGCTGAGCGGAAATTGCATTTCCGCTCCGAACACAGCAGATTTTACAATTCTGCAAAATTGATAGATTTGCTAAACCATGCCAACTGAATTATCAAAAAAAAGATCAATCTGCACCCGCTTACTTAACTTTAACATTCATAGATAATTGTAAAAGACTCTGTTTTTCGGGCGGTGTCCTGCATAAATGGGACTAAAGTCCCAAGAGATTCAGGCACTCCTCCCAACCCGTCAGTTAAAACTGACGGCAATGAATACCGGGATAAACAGTTTTGCGAATACATATTCCCAAAACCCCTATCTTTACATCAAATAAACCCCAAGTGAAGCACAAAATAACCTAACTAACTTCATGGTTGTGTTGTTTTAAATATGAAATATAATTATTAAATTCGTAAAAACATCTTCATATTATGAGCACGGCAGAATTAAGAAAACATCTACATAAGATCATAGACAAGGCAGACGAACGTTTTTTAAGAATGGCATATTCTCTTGCAAATGAATACACAAAAGGTGATGATAATGTAGTTGCCTTCAGAGCTGACAAGGCAATTACAAAACATCAGTTGTACAAAGAACTAAAAGAAGCAGAAGATGAAATAGAGAAAGGAGATTATTTGACCATTGAGGACTTTGATAAGGAATCAGAACAGTGGAAATGAAAAAAGAAAGAGTCATTATCAGCCAAAAAGCAAGAAGTTCGCTGCGAGAGATATATGATTATATAAGAACCCGGTCAAAGTCCACAGAAACAGCCCATTACGTAAGAAAATCGATAGTTGATGCATGTTTAGACTTAAAAAGATTTTCCGGGTACTCAAAAGAATCTTATCTGGAAGAATTTTCTGAAGACTACCGTTCAATAAATATTTGGTCATACGTAATTATTTATGTAATCAGAGAAAAAGATATTCGGGTTCTCAATATTGTTCATAGTAAACAAAATCCTGAAATAAGAAAAGAATTAAGGTAGAATCCCCTTTCTTCGAAGTCTGTGCCTTCGAAACCCCATTAAACAAGTATGGGAGACGTGCCGTGCAGGCACGTCTCTACAGCAGTCTATCGCTGAAGTAATTATCGTTAGCCCACACAACCGGTTTATTGCTGTTGTATTGCCTGTTTGATGATTGAAATTCCA
>JAWOBS010000033.1:0-4157 GCA_046484145.1 Bacteroidales bacterium | reverse complement strand
AGTGAAATGAGCCAGCACCGGCTCCTCATCCAGCAGTCTGCGCGCCAGCAGACCTATACGCACGGCTGCCGCCGTAGGCGAACTGCTTGGTCCGCGCATCACCGGACCCAGAACATTATTAAATATGGAAGGAGCTGTATTCATCGTCTGTAAGTTATGTGTTTTTTGTGATTTTCAGCGGATCAGGTTCTCCGAAGCAAGCCATATTGTCCACCCCTGATTGCCCATCAAAAAAGAACGTCTTTTCCGTGGCCTTTGCCTGAACAAATGTACAATTTTCCCGGAGTAAAATCCACCGTGGCTGATCCGGCCGGTATTGCAGCGTTTTGAAACTTGTCATACCCATATTCATGGGATTCAACTAAGCTTAATCTGGTAAGTATTAAAACTGTCTTCAATCGATATGTCAACCCCTGGATTATAAATTCTGCTGAGATTAAAGACTTCTACTATATAGCTTTTAAAATATCAGTTGATGATAGAGATATTCTTGGGTGGATGAAAGTTAGTATTGATAAGTATAATGGTCTGATCGAAGTTAAAGCACCACATTATATACTTTATAAACTTCCACCTCTGGGAGAGAAAACAGAAACTATTGAGATACTGAAACGGTAATGCTCGAAAGCACAAAATGCTGTAATACCAGATTGCTGCAGGCATCCTGCTACAGATTAACATAGCAATACTTAAAGCTTCCCAGGAAGCATTTAATCGTCCATATAGATTAAAAAATGAGGTGAACAGACATTTTAGAAATGCAAGATTACTGCTAATTGTTGTTTCAATCTTCTGAAATAATTCTTTTTTTTAAAATTTTATTTACTATGTTTTTTAAATTTATGTTAACTACTTAGTTTAACGGTCACGTGTTCCAACAAGCTGTATAGAGAATGCTCTCTGATGAATGGCTCTCCGTGCCGCGCACTACGCCATACAGCCGGAACATTATGGACAAATTTAAAAAAGTGACATCGGTCAAAAGAAGGACTGACCACCCAGATGTTACGAAAAAACAGCAATATTTAAATCAAATAAGTGAAACTTAAAGCCCACGTAAAAAAAACGGGGCGGATTTCTAAAAGCCTTAATGATAAGAACAAATTAAAATTTTTTACTATGAAAACAATGAAAATCAATTTCGCAGTAGCATTTATAGCAACAATATTCATAACCAGTTGCTCAATGTTAAATAAGCCAACATCAGGAGATCTTGCAAGAAAAGGAGAAGATAAAGCAAAAGAAGAATCAACAGAAGGCACTGTTGAAGTCATTGAAAGTGAAATGGAAAAAACTGAGGGTTATGATTTTAGTGACAAAAAAGGAATAATCATTAGTGGAAAAGCAAAATATATTCCTGCTAAAGTAAACGCTAAACCTTTTGAGGACTTTGATGGAGAATTCAGATTTATTCTTTTAGACGGTAATGGAAACAAGCTGAGAACATTTTATGTTAGCACTATTGGCGCCGAAATGGGCAAAAATGGTGAACCAGAAAATGTTGAACCAAATGAACCATTCTCTTTTAAACTTGAAAAAAACGATATAGATCCTGAAGACTGGGAAAAGGTTGAAGGCCATGAATTTAAAGAATGGTATTAATCCTGTATTTTAAGTCTATCAATTATTAATGCAAAAATACAAACACATCATATTGCAGGAAGAGGAAAAACACGACAGGTCTGTTTTTAGTGATTTTGTTTGCATTAAATTTTTTTAGTACACAGACAGATACTATAGATAAATAATTATCAAATATTCAGCGGGCAGGTCTGACCTTGGTATTTTCACCATGCTGGAATGCGGTTGTTTTCTATTTATGCTTATGCCGAACATGGACGCTAAACCCATTTCGCACCCCCCTTGCGGGCTTTACAGTTTGCTCAAGTAAGCTCGGCAGCCTTCGCCCTCAGTGCGAACTTAGCGAAGTAATCTCACGAACAAAGTGAGTAAACTTTGTTTAACTCGGCGTTAGGGGCAGTTTTGGGGTCGAGACAACACAAATTCTGTTCTCATGGAAACTCCTGCTGCACCGATGGTGAAAACAAGCATTAAAATATATCAATATTATTTGTCCCCGGTCTTCAATTCCTCTACCCGCTCGTTTATGTGATCCATTATGGCGCCGTAGGTCTCCGCGTCTTCCATGATTTCATTTCCGAATTGATTGAAGTCATCTTCAGTGACACCGAGTTCCTGATAAATGTCGTTCAGCTCTTCGCCCATTTCCGTGGACAATTTCATTGCTTTTTCGCCACTCGCGTCTTCCGCTAATTTACTGTATTTATCAGCCAAATACATTTGTTGGGCAACAATCTCTATATATAAATCCTCTGTCATTTCTTTGGTAGAAGATTCTGTGGTCTCTGCACTTTTTTCTTCTTCGTTAACATCTTCCTCTGCCTTGTTGTCTGAGCCACCTGCACAACCAGCAAATAGAAAACCCAACATAGTAATTGTTGCTACCGATAATAAAACATTTTTTTTCATCATAATAGAATTTGTTTTTGGTTTAATATAAAAAGTCAGAATCAGCCTACTCCGATTTATGGTCTCTTCAGCGTAGTCCGACCTGTCAGATACAACATTTATTATCTTTTTTATTTACCCTCCTTCGTTTAAACCCTGGAGCAAAAGGTAAAACTACGGACCGATTACGTATTTTATTATTGCTTATAATGATTTAGCCCCTTATAAATCGGACAATTTCTATTTAGATTTTAAATATAATCATTTTTTTGTGCTTTGAAAACTGTTTTTTAAGTAGGGTATTGTTGTTAACAAATCAAAAATTATAGCATTTTTTAGAAATATAAACCAGCCCATAACATGCGGCAATAAACCATCGGATTTGAATCTGTTACGCAGTCATTCTTCCACGCTTTAAATTTTTCGCAGGCGGATAGGAATACAGTACGCACTCCCCAACGCTGCACCCCGCTCACGCTGTGCAAAATTGCTCGAGACCCCTCCTTCTACAAATTAACATAGTAACAAATATTGTTTCCTTTTGTGAAACATTACTCGTATATTTGCAATTAATTATATGAGAGTACATCTGATTTAGAAACAGTCGATAGAGGACTATGTCCTGAAAAATGCCCAGAAGCAGAGCTTCTTTCGAGATATTGAAATGGAAACTATAAAATACACGATAATTAAAGATATAGAGCAATATGATAAGTATTGTGCTATATTAGAAAATTTGATTTCACAAGATGAAAATCAAGACGAAATTGACTTGCTTACTCTTTTGATTAAGAAATGGGATAATGAGCATAATACTTTTAAAGATTCAGACCCAATTGAATTACTTAAAGTATTGATGAATGACAACAATTTAAAGGCTAAAGATTTAGTATATATTCTTGATTTGTCAAAGGGAACAATCTCTAAAATTTTAAATTATCACAAAGGACTTTCAAAAGATACAATTAGAAAACTATCAGGTTTTTTTAAAGTTTCGCAGGAAGCATTTAATCGTCCATATAGATTAAAAAATGAGGTGAACAGACATTTTAGAAATGCAAGATTGGCTCTTTAAGTAATTTGGCTAAAGCTTAAATAAGGTTGCAGAGCATTCTACCGAATCGCCATCGTATAATATAAACTCATATCGTATCAGGTTTTTCATGGATGCTCCTGGAAATATACAGAAACAACTAATGATAAAACCGGAAGATATTCTTTACATTTATGACTGGCTTTGTAAAGAAAATTTGGATTACTTAACATAAGGAGCGTTCTTTGTAAAGAAAACTTAAAAATCTTTACATAATGAAACGGGATAAAGACTGGAAATTAAAAGAACTCCCTTTAGATCAAGACATAGAAACTAAAAAAGTATTGAAAAGCTTACCTTCAGCTCATGCAGCCCTTGCAGAGTTAAAAGGAATTGCGTCCAGGATACCTAATCAAAATATATTAATAAACACCCTTGGATTGCAGGAAGCAAAAGATAGTTCAGCTATTGAGAATATTATCACCACCCATGACGACTTATATAAATCGGCATTAAATCTGGATTCCTCCACCTCATTAAATGCAAAAGAAGTACAGAATTATGTGTCGGCGATGAGAAAAGGTTTTCTTACCAATAATATCATTATAAAGATACAGGAGGAATTGGAAGGAAACAAAGCGGGTTTTAGAAAACT
>JAWOBS010000028.1:0-3203 GCA_046484145.1 Bacteroidales bacterium | reverse complement strand
TTCTGCTTCCTGCCTGAAAGACAGTGTCCAGGTCATCTTCTGTAAGTTGGTAGTTTTCAATGTCAAGAGTAGGAGCGTATTGCCGCCGGCTGCGTACCGGGTTGGTTTTTGTAAATAAGTGTCCCCTTTTTCTATAACCTTCAATTAAATTGATTACTTTGAATTCTTTATCAAAAACTTCCGCATCTTTTCCTGAGATAGGAAAATGTTTCTGTGCAAACTCAAATCCTTTGAAGAAATTCTTCCATGTATCTTCCAGTTCATCAGGGTTTTCAATGTATTTTTGATATAGCTCTTCAATTGTATTGATATCTGTATTTCCTAAGAATGAAAATTTATCCATGATTTTGATATTTATCTTCCCAATATATTAAAATATGACAATTCAATACATATCAATGTTTAAAAAAGTCAAATAAAACCGGATTGTTAAACTTTTAAATCAATAGAATTGAACAATGAAAAGTACATAATGTTTAGATGTAATAAAATTAGGTGTTTTAATGATTAATGTGTTATAAAATAAAATTAAAAATATAAAATCCTCATTTGCAAATTGTAACTATTAAGGATATGAACAGAACGCTTTTTACTTAAATATGAACAAAAGTCAAACACTGCAAAAATGTACATCTTCATGAACGAAGTAAATAATTTAACAATTTAACAATAAAACAATATTCTAAATGAAAATTGGCATACTAAAAGAGAAAGATAATGATAACCGGGTGGCATTACTGCCAGATAATGCCTTAGCTCTTAAAAATTTGGGATTGTCTGTTTTAGTTGAAGAAAGCGCCGGAAAAGGTGCTTTTTTTAGTGATGAAAAGTATAAAGAGGCAGGTGCTGAAATAAAGAGTCATTCGGATATTACTAAACAGGCTGACGTACTTGTTCAGATTAATCCATTTACAGAAAAGGATACTGCTGAATTAGCCGGCAATCAGGTAACAGTATCACTTTTGGAGTCGAATTTGGATGAAAGTTACCTTAAAGCTGCGCAAGTGAAACAATTAACTGTTTTTGGTTTAAATAAAATTCCCCGCATAACCCGTGCGCAATCCATGGATATTCTTTCTTCTATGGCAACTACAGCAGGGTACAAAGCAGTTTTAGAAGCAGCAAATAACCTTCCCCGGTTCTTCCCAATGTTCATGTCTGCTGCGGGGACGATTAAGCCGGTAAAGGTACTTGTTATAGGAGCAGGAGTCGCCGGGCTGCAGGCGATTGCAACCGCAAGAAGACTGGGCGGAGTAGTTGAGGCTTTTGATGTTAGAAGTGCTGTAAAAGAAGAAGTAGAAAGCCTTGGCGGAAAATTCATTGAAGTGGAAGGCGCAAAAGAAAGTGCTGAAGCTGGAGGTTATGCTGTGGAGCAGACGGAAGATTATAAGAAAAAACAGGAGCAGTTAATTCAGGACCATGCTCAAAAAGCTGATGTAATTATTACCACGGCTCAGATTCCCGGAAAAGAAGCTCCAAAATTGATTCGAAAGGATACAGTTGAACAGATGAAGAGCGGTTCTGTTATAATTGATCTTGCCGCCTCTTCAGGAGGAAATTGTGAACTGACAAAAAATGATGAAACATATCAACATAATAATGGTGTGTTGATTATAGGGAATTCAAATTATCCATCAGAACTTCCTTCGGATGCCAGCAAAATGTTTGGTAATAATCTGACTAACTTTTTGAAACTGCTCATCGATGAAAACGGTAATCTGAAGGTCAATTTTGAAGATGAAATTATAAAAGCAACATGCGTTGTTTATCAGGGTGAAATTAAGGATGAAAAGCTTAAACAAGTTGTATACTAAAATCTATCGTTATTATGGAAGGAATACTTGAATTTATTTATGTCAATAGTGAAGCTATTTTTATTGTAATCTTGTCCATCTTTTTAGGGGTGGAAGTAATCTCTCACGTTCCTGCTGTTTTACATACTCCGCTTATGTCAGGGGCAAATGCAATACATGGGGTTGTTGTTATTGGTGCTATAATTGTTTTAGGCCATGCAGACACAACCGTGACTAAGATTTTTGGCTTCCTTGCTGTTTTTCTCGGAACTCTGAATGTGGTTGGTGGCTTTGTCGTAACAGACCGGATGTTGGATATGTTTAAAAAGAAGCAAAAATAATAGGCTATGGATAAGATAATAGAATTTCAAAAACAAGTTCAATTTACATTTGGTGATTCTGTGCTGGAGATAATATATCTGATAGCATCGGTATTATTCATATATGGGTTAAAGATGTTAAGCCACCCTCATACTGCAAAGAAAGGAAATTTGTGGGCGGCAGCGGGAATGTTTATCGCTATTGTAGCTACTTTGTTCTTACATCGCTACGAGGGAGAAAGTATAAAAAATATAGGCCTTATTTTAGCTGCCATTATTTTGGGAACTGTAACAGGTTGGCTTATTGCAAAACGGGTTAAAATGACAGAGATGCCGCAGCTTGTTTCTTTTTTTAATGGAATGGGTGGTGCTGCAGCAGCGCTTATTGCTTTAATGGAATTTCCAAACATAGAACCAGAGTTAATTTCAGAGCATGGCCTTTTCAATTGGCAGGCTTTGGTTATATTTCTGGGAATTGCCATTGGAAGTGTTTCGTTTTCCGGGAGTATGATGGCTTATGGAAAACTGGCCGGTAAAGTTAAAGATATCCGTAAACCAATTCTGCGGGTCATTAATGTAGTTTTGTTTTTCGGAATACTTGGGTTTATCGTATTTATTATGACTTTAGGTGGAAGCAACCTTTACGAGCTTTATCCTTTAGTTTTTATTCTATTTGGAGCTGCCTTGCTTTATGGGGTATTATTTGTTTCACCAATTGGCGGTGCAGATATGCCGGTTGTGATTTCGTTGCTGAACTCTTTTACAGGCATTGCTGCAGCTTTGGGAGGTTTTCTTTACGGTAACCTTGTGATGTTAACAGGCGGTATACTTGTTGGTTCAGCAGGTACCATTCTTACCATCCTTATGTGCAATGCCATGAACAGGTCATTGTTCAATGTAATCATTGGTGCATTTGCTGGTGGGGAAAAAGCCGGAGATGAATCAGGAAGTATTAAAGAAGTAGGTATTACGGACGCTGCCGTACTGTTAAACTATTCCCCGAAAGTTATGATCATTCCGGGGTATGGACTGGCTGTTGCGAAAGCACAAATGCTGATGCGTGAATTGGATCAGTTGTTAACGGAGAGTG
>JAWOBS010000017.1:0-8493 GCA_046484145.1 Bacteroidales bacterium | reverse complement strand
ATTAAGCCCGGGAAAATATATTTTCCTTCACAATCAATAATTGTTTTGGCTGTGTATTTATTAAGAATCTCCTTGCTGTCGCCAATGTCTTTTATTATACCATCTTTAACAGCAATACTTTCTGCTTTTGAAAATTTATCATCAACAGTATAAATAGTAGCATTATGTAATATTAAATCCATTTCGTTTTCTTTTTTTTGTGAGCATGATACGAGTATTAATGATAATACTAACGCAATGTTTAATAGTTTTGATTTCATTTATGTATTTTTAATATTTAAAACTACTGCCACCAATAAATTCTCTCAGGATAGAAGTAGGAGGAATATCTTGTGGGTTAATTGGGTTAAATAACATTAATATACGATTTAGTTTTTGCACCTGCTCTTTAATGTACTCATTCTGAGCCTTTTCGGGAATCAATATTTTTGGTGCATAGTGAGCAAATACAGCAATTTCGTACATAAGTGCCGAATTAAAGATTGCATGAGCGCTTTCCTGGTAAGGGAAAATGCTTTGGTATTCATTTTTTATCACATCAGGCCATCTAAAAAGTGTCTCATTAAAATCATATCCTCGGAACAGATGGTCTCTCACCAGCCTCCTAATCAGCCTATGGTCGGAGGTGGAGAAAGGGTGGTGATCATGAATGTTTAAAGTGCTTAAAGCTGATACATATAAACGATAAGAGTCGACATCCATGACATCTTTCCATAGTTCCGGGTTCAAGCCATGTATACCTTCAACGATTATCAGGGTGTCAGAAGAAATTTGTGTTGCCCTGGTTTCTGGTTTTGCACCTTTGCCATCAAAGTGATATTTAGGCATATAAACGGCTTTCCCTGAAATTAGGTCATTGATGGTTTTTCTGAACAAATCGAGGTCAAGAGCAGAAATTAATTCAAAGTTTTGTATTCCTGTTTTAGCATCATAAGGAATTTTATCATGAGGCAAATAGAAATTATCAAGGGAAATTATTAATACTTGCTTTTTTAGTACTTTTAGTTCAATGTATAATCTGTTAGCTGAAGTGGTTTTTCCTGAGGAGGTTGGGCCGGCTAAAAAAATCACCCTGGGTTTTAGGGGATGACTGATTATATTATCTGCAATTCTGCTGATCCTTCTGGCTTGATACACCTCTGATATTTTTATCAGCTCGGGAAGCTCCCCATGCTTAATAGCATCGTTTAGTTCTGCAATGGTTGATATTCCAATGCTTTTCATTGCTTCGTCCGACTCTTCAAATCTTTTCAGGTATTTGCTTAGTTCCAGTTTTTCCGGCATTATATTTTTAAAAAACTCAGGATCAGCTATTAAGAAGAAGCCTTTTTTAAATTTGAATAATTTAAATTCTGAAATATCTTCTATGCTTTTTGAAACATGGTTGAAAAAGAGCTCTGCATTTCCATTTAGATGAACAACCCTTAATTCATCAATTATTCTTTTCTCATCAATTTGAGAACCAAGCAAATTGGTTATGTCATTTCTTTGATACTTAATAAAAAATCTTAGTGCTTTTTCTTTGGGCAGTATTTCTTGCTTATATTCTGTTTTTTGCTTAATAAGTTTCTTTATATACTTTTTTATCTTCTCAATATCTTGAGTGTCCGGTTCAAAGTCTTTGTAAAATCCATAAACTCCACCCGGTATACTATAAGAAATATAGTATTCTTTATTTGGCAGAATATATGATGAGGCTTTATTAAACAGCACCAAAAGAGGTTCCATTTTTGTCCTTAGTGTGGGGCTGTGAGTTACAGCACTTTGCGGCTCATTGATTTTGATACTATTGCTCATCGTGTAATTTTAAATAATTATCTGTTTTTGGTAAGATGATGAATTATATTGTGCAAAAATAATTTATCTGAAGATATATAACAATGTAAAAGCAAGTATATGAAAATATATTTAAATAATCATTTATATTTTGTTGAATAATAAAAATCTATAATTATTTTTGCGGTTAGGAATTATAATATTGACCAATTATAGTAAACTCAAAATAAAAGAATAATGATAGACCTTTCAACCAATTATTTAGGACTAAAGTTGCGCAATCCGTTAATTGCCGGTAGTTCTGGACTGACAAGCACTGTCGAGAACTTAAAGAAAATTGAAGAAAAAGGCGCCGGAGCTGTAGTTTTAAAGTCGCTTTTTGAAGAACAAATAAGCTATGAGATACATAAAAGTTTTGCTCATGATGAAATGCATAGTGCTTATACAGAAGCTGAAGATTATATAAAAAACTATGCTCATACCCATAAGTTAAATGAATATCTGGATTTTGTCAGTGCCGCAAAGAAAAGTATAAAAATTCCTGTAATTGCAAGTATAAACTGTGTTACAGCATCTGAATGGACATCTTTTGCCAGGAAAATACAGGATGCCGGTGCCGATGCAATTGAGTTAAATGTATTTGTTTTGCCTGCTGATCCAAACAAAACAGGCCTTAATAATGAAAATATTTATTTCGATATTGTTGAAAAAGTAAAGAAGGAAGTTACTATTCCTATTTCTCTTAAGGTATCATATTATTTCTCGGAACTGGCTCAAATGATGAAAAAGCTATCCTGGACAGGAATTCAGGGTATAGTAATGTTTAACAGGTTTTATAGCCCTGACATTGATATTGACGAATTGAAAATAAAACCTGCAAGCGTTTACAGTAATCCTGAAGAAATTTCTATACCACTAAGATGGATAGCTCTTTTAAGAGATGAAATAAAAATTGATCTTTGTTCTTCAACCGGTGTTTACGATGGAACCGGTGTTGTTAAAATGCTATTGGCAGGTGCTAATGCTGTCCAGGTTTGTTCTACTTTATATCAAAATGGCTTTGATCAAATTGAACAGATTAATAATCAGCTAATCGAATGGATGAAGAAGCATGATTTTAACAAAATATCAGATTTTGCCGGTAAAATGAGCTTTAAAAAAGCCACAAACCCTGCAGCTTATCAAAGAGTGCAGTTTATGAAACACTTTTCAGGAATTGAGTAGGTGTTTTAGGTTCTACTTATAAAGCAATTTTAATATAGAGCTGTTAATCCTGTTCTGCAAAAACTCTCTGCAGTATCTCGGAAATTCTTGCTGATGGGTCGGTGCGTATTTTTAATTCTTCTTCCTCTATTAGAAAAAACAAACCGTCAAGCGCCCGTCCGGTTGCATATGCTCCCAAATCAGTATCAATGGGGTCATGAATAGGAGAATAATATGCATAATCATTGTAGATATTCACTAAATATGCCCAGGTCTGAGAAGCTCCAACTTTTTCCAATGAATTGCTTATGTCAGGCGAAAAGGCGGCAAACAAGCTATCAAATGTTTTTGTATGAAGGTACATTGTAGCAGCATTATCCTCTCCTAATAAAATATCCCAGGCGTCATTTATTGTAATTGATGTTATTGCGTCAATGTAAATTGGTTTTGCCTTTATTGCAGCATCCTCAGCGGCGCGGTTTAGCTCTAAAATAAAATCTTCTACTGTTTCTTCCATGCCTAAATAGTCAATCATAACTTCCTTGGCAGTTTGGGCTTCAGGAGGAAAAGGTATTTTTATAAATTCATGTAGATAATATCCATTTGCTTCATTGGCCTTTAATACAGAATTATCTGTTCCAACTTTTAATGCTTCTTTAAGCCCTTCTATAACTTCCTCTTCAGTTAGGCCCGTGTCAAAAAAATCTTCGCAGGATGATACAATAAATAGAGTACCAATTGAAATAACAATTGCGAGAAAAAATGCCCTGGTTTTCATGATGATTATTTTTAAACATTAATATAACATCAAAGTTAATCATTTTAACAAAATCATGATAAATTGAATTAAACATATTGAAAAATATTTTGTTATTATTCGCAGTGCTGTTATTTTTGTGCCGCAATAAAATTCACATATCTATATATGTGCATATGTGAACAAAATAATTAAACAATTGTTATCGTTAATGGTTAAGCTTATAGCTTTGTAAAATGTTTAATATAAATTAAAATTATGAAAAAAAATCAGAGGCTTATTTTAGTTAATTTTTCCGGTATTATTAGAATCTCTTTAGTATTCGGAGCTTTTTTGATGTTTCAAAGTTGTACATCAGCAGTAAATGATACCGGCAAAGATGTTGAGCAGCTTGCAGAGGAAGTTGATAATAACAGAAAAGAATCTTCCAATGCCAATATAGCTGACCATAAAGCTATAGACCTTACGGATGCTAATTTCCAGGCTACAATAGAAGAAGGTATTGTTTTGGTTGATTTTTGGGCAGAGTGGTGTCCTCCATGTAGAATTCAGGGCCCTATTGTTGAAGAATTGGCCTCTGAGGTTTCGGATCGGGCAACAATAGCTAAGGTTGATGTTGATAGTAACCCAATTATCTCAAATCAACTGCAGATAAAAAATATACCAACAATAATAATTTTCAAGGATGGTAAAATTGTTAAAAAGTTTGTTGGTGTCCAGCAGAAGAACATACTGTTGGCAGCTTTAAATGAAATTCAATAATAATTAATTACAATAAAAATTTTAAAACTATGACTACTAATTTAACAGCAGATGCTTTTAAAGAAAAAGTATTCGATTACGAAAACAACAAAGAATGGAGTTTTAACGGAGACAAACCTGCAATAATTGATTTTTATGCAGATTGGTGTGGCCCATGTAAAATGGTTGCTCCTGTTTTGGATGAATTAAGCAAGGAGTATGAAGGAAAAGTTGATATTTACAAAATTGACACTGAAAAAGAGCAAGAATTAGCCGGTGTTTTTGGAATAAGAAGTATTCCTTCTATTTTGTTTATACCGAAAGAAGGCCAGCCACAAATGGCTGCGGGCGCTTTGCCAAAAGATGCTTTTGTTAAAGCTATAGATGAGGTTCTTAATGTTAAGCCTCAATAATTCTAATATTTTTTAATAAATTATTAATTATTTTAAACTGTATTGATAGCTTAAGATTTTGTATTTCAGGTAATTATACAATTATAAAATAATTGCTTTTTCAATAAAAATAAGTTATCAATACAGTTTTATTTTTTATTACAATGGAATCAGAACCGAAGAAAAAGAACAGAATATCATTGCCTGAAGTGTCAAAGAAAACTTTTTGGCTGTTCACAATTGGATTTATTTTATTAGGTATCGCCGGAGGTTATTTGTACTATCAACAAATAGGGTGCAGAACCGGAAGTTGCAGTTTGCAATCTAATCCATATTTTAGCATGCTTTGGGGTGGTGCCATAGGGTATGTATTGCCTGACCTTTTTCTTAAAAAGAAGAAGAATAAAGAATAGATTATTTCGGTGCCTTATAAATCAGGTATATTCCCAAAATTGCAAAAATAAAATTAGGAATCCATAATGAAAGCCATGCCGGCAAATTTCCGTTAGTTGCAAATGTTGTTGTTATTTGCATAAACAAAATAAATCCAAAGCTTAGTGCTAATCCGATTCCCAAATGCAGTCCAATGCCACCTTTAACTTTTCGTGAGGATAGTGCTACGCCTATTAAGGTTAAAACAATAGTTGAAAAAGGAAAGGCTATCCGCCTGTGTTTTTCCACTAGATAATATTTAATATTCTCACTTCCCTTAATGCGTTCATTTTCAATGAAATCATTTAAAGTGCTGAAATTCATTGTTTCCATGTCCTGGATACTTTGCATAAAGTCTTTTGGTGTAAAGTTAAGTATAGTATCCTTAGCTCTGCCGCTTGATAATTCCTCTTCAAGGCCATCAATTTTCCTAATACTATAACGAGACATTCTCCAATTTTTTTCTTCTTCCTGCCATTTTATAGTTTCTGCCCTAATCTTACTTTTGAGTTCACCATCCTTTATTGTTTCCATTGCAAAGGAATAGCCGTAATTATTTCTTTCATTAAATGATTCAAGATAGATAAAAGTACCCGGCCTGATTTGCAAATGAATATTTCTATCCTTAAACCTAGTTTGTTTTTTTATATATTTAGACTCAAAGTCTAATCGGTTTTCATTCGCATTTGGAATTAAAAAATTTGACAGATAAATAGAAAATATCGACAAGATAACTGCAGATATTATGTAAGGTAGAAGCATTCTTTTAAAGCTGATTCCATTACTTAAAATAGCTACTATTTCGGTATTGAAGGCCATTCTTGATGTAAAGAAAATGACTGCAATAAAAGTAAAAAGAGGGCTGAACAGGTTTGCAAAATATGGGATAAAGTTTAAATAATAAACAAAGATGATTTCTTTAATAGGTGCTTCATTTTCAATAAAATCATCAACCCGCTCGGAAAAATCAAAAATTATAACAATAAGAATAATCAATCCTATAGCATAGAAAAAAGTACCAAGGAATTTTCTGATAATATACCAATCAATAATTTTGAGCATATTCTTACAGGATTGTTTTTTGCAAAAATAAATAAATTAAAGTCTTCGGGAAACTTTAGTTACCATTTCATTCTTCCATGAAGAAAACACGCCTTCTTTTATTTTTTCTCTTGCTTCTTGAACTAGCCATAAATAAAAGCTTAGATTATGAATTGTTGCGATTATAGAACCCAACATTTCATTTGCCGTAAACAGATGCCTTAAATAGGCTTTGGAATACATAGAATCAACAAATGCAGGCCCTGAGGTGTCAATGGGAGAAAAGTCATCTTTCCATTTGTTATTTTTCATATTGAGAATGCCTTCACTGGTAAAAAGCATTCCGTTCCTTGCATTTCTTGTTGGCATAACGCAGTCGAACATATCTACTCCCAGGGCTATACTTTCAAGAATATTAGCCGGCGTTCCCACACCCATTAGATATCTTGGCTTGTCTTTTGGTAGTATATCACATACATTGCCGGTGATTTCATACATTATCTCGGCAGGTTCTCCTACAGATAATCCCCCAATTGCATTTCCATCCCTGTTTAAACTTGCTATATATTCTGATGATTCTTCCCTCAGATCCTTGTACGTACTACCTTGCACTATTGGAAATAAAGTTTGAGGATAACCATAAAGATCTTCGGTATTATCGAAATGCTCGCAACACCTGTTTAGCCATGCATGCGTCATATCCATGGATTTTTTTGCATAATTTTTATCGCAGGGATATGGGGTACATTCGTCAAAAGCCATTATTATATCAGCGCCGATAAGCCTTTGAATATCAATAACCTTCTCCGGCGTGAATAAATGCCTTGATCCGTCAATATGTGATTGGAATGTTACTCCTTCGTCTTTTAGTTTTCTTCTGTGTGCCAGTGAATAAACCTGGTAACCTCCGCTGTCAGTCAAAATCGGCCTGTCCCAGCTATTGAATTTATGCAAGCCTCCGGCTTTGTTAATTATGTCAACACCCGGCCTTAAATATAAGTGATAAGTGTTTCCCAGTATTATTTCTGCCTTTACCGATTCCTTCAGGTCTTTATTATGAATAGCCTTCACTGTACCTGCCGTTCCTACCGGCATAAATATTGGTGTCTCAATGATACCGTGGCCTGTTGTTATTTTGCCATACCTGGCTGCAGAGCCTTTGTCTGTATTAAAAATTTCAAATTTCATTAATTTTCATAATTTTTCCAAAGATAGGATATTATCTTAAAGTTTTGGGTATTTTTGCACCTCTGAATTATTAAGATTTATTAGATATATGTACAGTTTGTGGGGCATTGTGATTGATATTGAAATAGTTATTTTCTGTTTTTTTATTTTTATAGCAGCGATACAGTTTTTTTACCTGGCATATTTTTTTGCAAGGTTTTCCTTTTATAAACAAAAAAAGGGAGATAAAGCATTGGTGAAAAATCCTGTATCTGTTATTATTTGTGCAAAAAATGAATATCATAACCTTGAGAAGTATCTTCCCTTAATCCTTGAGCAGGATTATCCCAATTATGAAGTTATTGTTGTGAATGATTGTTCTTACGATGACTCTGATGCCTTGCTGAAAATAATGGAGAAGAAGTATTCTAAACTAAATGTTATTAATCTTAGAGAGAATGTAAACTTCTTTTCAGGAAAGAAACTTGCTTTATCTGTGGGTATAAAATCGGCAAAGAATGACTGGGTACTATTGACTGATGCTGATTGCAAACCTTCCGGGAAAAATTGGATTGCTAAGATGCAGGCTCATTTTGATGAAAAGACAGAAATTGTGTTGGGATATAGTGGATATAAAAAGCTGCCCGGTTTCCTTAACAGCCTGATAAGGTTCGATACCATAACAATTGCAATGCAGTATTTTGGATATGCTTTGGCCGGATTACCATACATGGGTGTTGGCAGGAACCTTGCATACAGAAAGAAACTGTTCATGAAAGCCAAAGGTTTTATATCTCATTATAAAGTTAACTCAGGCGATGATGATCTTTTTATAAATAAAACGGCTAAAAAGAATAACGTACAAATTGAGGTTTCTAAAGACAGCCATACAATATCGGAACCAAAAAGAAGTTTTTCATCCTGGTTCCTGCAAAAGAAAAGACATTTTTCAACCGGGAAATATTATAAAAAGTCTGATAAACT
>JAWOBS010000339.1:0-7313 GCA_046484145.1 Bacteroidales bacterium | reverse complement strand
AAACAGCAAAAAGGCTTCGCGCAACAATACTTGAAAGAGGCGGCACCAAAGAAGCTATGGAAATGTATAAAGATTTCCGTGGCAGAGAACCAATTGTTGAACCTCTTTTAAAACAACGAGGATTAGATTAATCTATATCTTTTTTTTTAATTAATATTAAGGAGAGGTTGTGTGAAAATTTAGTGATTTTCATTTCGCACAACCTCTTTTTTATAAATTAGAACCAATAATTTATAAAAATGGCTGATAAAGAGCTTTAGCCTGTAAAGATAAAAGCTATGAAACAAAAACCGGAAATAATGTCTCCTGTGGGATCTTACGAATCCCTGATGGGGGCAATTCAAGGTGGGGCTGATTCTGTGTATTTTGGTATCGGCAATCTTAATATGAGGTCAAGGTCTTCCAAAAATTTTTCTACCGATGACTTATTCAGAATAACTGCAATTTGTAAAGAAAAAAATGTAAAATCTTACCTGACACTGAACACAATCATTTATGATAGTGAAATTGAGGAAATGCAGCAAATCGTTTTAAAGGCTAAAGAGGCCGGGATTTCTGCAATAATCGCATCCGACATTAGCGTTTTAGAATATTGCAGGAAAAATGATGTTTGTGTTCATATTTCAACACAATGTAATATAACAAACCTTGAAGCTGTTAGGTTCTATTCTCAATATGCCGATGTTATTGTAACAGCCAGGGAGCTATCGCTCAAACAAGTTCATGAGATATATAAAGGCATTGAAAAAGACAATATCACCGGGCCTTCAGGTAAGCTTGTAAAAATAGAAGTGTTTGTTCATGGCGCACTCTGCATGGCTGTTAGCGGCAAGTGCTATCTCAGCCTGGATAACATGAATTTTTCAGCTAACAGGGGTGCATGCCTGCAGCTTTGCAGAAGATCCTATATTGTTACCGATAAAGAAGAAGGCTATGAACTGGAAATCGACAACGAATATATCATGTCGCCAAAAGACCTTTGCACGATTGGTTTTTTGGATAAAATAATAAAAGCCGGTATAAGTGTAATGAAAATTGAAGGTAGAGGCAGAGGCCCGGAATATGTAAAAACTGTCACAAAATGTTATAAGGAAGCAGCAGATGCTGTTATTAATAACAACTATAGCCCTGAAAAAATAAAGCAGTGGGAAGATCAACTAAAAACTGTTTTTAACAGAGGTTTTTGGGATGGTTACTATTTGGGCAGGAAAATGGGTGAATGGTCTGAGAGATATGGCTCTCAGGCAACAAAGAAAAAGATGTATGTTGGAAAAGTTACAAATTATTTTTCCAACCTTGGAGTTGCTGAAGTAAAAATTGAAACTAAAGAACTTGTAGCAGGTGATGAAATAATTATTAGCGGGCCTACAACAGGTGTTGTTAATCAAGTCGCTGAAGAGATTAGAGTTGATTTGAAACCCGTGAAACAAGCAGCTAAGGGAGAATCTTGCTCCTTAAAAACCAATGAACTGGTTCGCAGAGGAGACAAGGTTTATAAGCTTATTCAGTCAATATCTGATTTTTAATTTATATGGCTTTCCTAGCTGTTTTGATTATCTAATTATAATTTTCTTTTGCATGTTTTCGCTTTTAGCGCAACAAATAATAGGAAAAAAATTAAAATGACTATATTTGTTCTTCCTGATAATTATTTGTTAGCACCTATTCTTAAAACAAATTCGAAATGAAGAAAAAAAACTTGTGTATAGACTTCTATGAAGTAGATAATATTGAGGAATTATCGGAAAAGGAAAGAGAACTTGTTGAAACAGCAAAACAAATGACATTTAATTCATATGCACCATATTCAGAATTTTATGTAGGATCCGCAGTTTTACTTGAAAACGATAAAATTGTTAAAGGAAGTAATCAGGAAAATGCAGCATATCCGAGCGGTATATGCGCTGAAAGAGTGGCTGTGTTTTCTGCCTCATCACAATATCCGGATGTAGTTATCAAGACTATAGCTGTGGCTGCACGTAATCCCAGGCAAGCAATGGATTATCCGATTTCACCCTGTGGGTCTTGCAGACAGGTACTCCTTGAATTTGAACTAAAACAAAAGCAACCAATCAGGATTTTATTAACAGGAGAATCAGGCAAAATATTCATAATTGAAAAGGCCGCAGACTTAAGCCCGATTTCCTTCTCTGCTGATGACCTTAAGCGCCTTTTATCTTAAAGAATAATTTTTTAATAATCATTTATACAATAAATCTAATGAAAAATTATTTGATTGTCGTTTTGTTAATTATGCCTCTCCTTACTTCAGCTCAGCAAAAGCATGCATATAAGGTTTTTAATAAAGAGGGAGAGCCTGTTACGTATTTTGATGTTCTTGAATCAGCTTCCGATTCTGATATTGTTTTTTTTGGCGAATTACATAACAACCCTGTTTCACATTGGCTGCAGATAGAACTAACTAAGGATCTTTATAATACTAAGAAAGATAAGCTTATTCTCGGGGCAGAAATGTTTGAAAGTGATGATCAGATTATATTGGATGAATATCTTAATGATATTATTGCCGAAAAGAATTTTAAAGAAGAAGCAAAATTATGGAATAATTATTCTACGGATTACAGGCCACTGGTGGAATTTGCAAAAGCTAATACCTTGAAATTTATTGCAACAAATGTACCCAGGAGATATGCTTCAGCAATAAACCGTGGCGGATTTGATGCTCTTGGGAATTTGTCTGATATGGCATATCAGTTTTTGCCACCACTGCCGATTCCTTATGATCCTGAATTACCCGCTTATAAAGCTATGCTGGAAATGCAAGGCATGCCCGGCCATGTCAACGAAAACCTTCCTAAAGCACAGGCAATTAAAGATGCTGCAATGGCACATTCTATATTGCAGAACTATGCTGAGAATAATACCTTTCTGCACTTTAACGGCGCTTATCATTCCAATAATTTTGAAGGTATAGTATGGTATCTCAAACAATACGGTAAAAGTTCGGGAATTATGGTTATTACTACTGTAGAACAAGATGAAGTAGAAACTCTTGATAAGGAACATTATAACTCGGCAGATTACATTATTGCTGTGCCTACATCAATGACAAAAACTTACTGATTAATGTTTTTCTAACAACTCGTCAATAGCAGCTTTCAGAAGTGAATTGTTATTGTGAATCTTTGGTAAGCCTTTTATTTCCTTTATAAAACTTTTTTGTTTTCGCAAATCTATTTTGCTTTGTTTTACACAAACTGCCATATTCTTTTTATCCAGCCATTCGCCCAGGTACTCCTGTTCTGTTTGGCCGGGAGTGGGTATTAAAATTGCTTTCTTCCCGAAAAAAGAAAGGTCCATCAAGGTTGAATAGCCCGAGCGACAAATTATAAATTCTGCATTTTCTATCAAATATTTGATCTTTGAACTCTCCAAATGGTTGAAAATTACCTTTTTCTCAGAAAAACATTCACTCACCGTACCTGCTTTCCCTCGTAGAAACACAGCAGCAACTCCAATTTTATCAACTTCACTATGAAGCTTTTGCTCTAAGATACTACGTTGTGGCTCCGGCCCTGACAGCATAATCAAAATATATTCGTTGGGAAAATCTTCAGGTAAAGGCTTTTCCGCTATAATTAATTTACTTTCAGAGAAGCGAGATAAAATGCCAATGTATTTAATATCTTTTATTTCTTTTTTGTGTGATAAATCTCCGGAAAGATTATCCTCGCCGGGCAAATCGGGAACCCAGCAATAATCAAATTTTGAAAAGAAAAACTTATTAAGTTGAAACAACAAAGGTTCAGTCCATTTGAAAAATCTTGGTGCTTTGATAAAAACCTGGTGAGTGATAAATACACTTGTCGCTCGTTTTGTCCACAAGCCAAAACGATTGTCCGAAATTACTATATCCGCTTTTGTTTTTTTTATAATTTTTTTCAGCTCCCTATGTTCCTTAAAAATGGAATATAAAATCACCGGTAATTGTATGAATAGCTTTAGAAAAAAACTACTATTCTTGTGATATTTGACTTTTCTCCAGGGAAACTTAATATAAGAAACCGCTTCGTTTAATAATTCACCCTGAAGAAAGGCAAGCGGCTCTTCATCCGAACCTATTATAAGCTTGCAGTCTTTTGCTAAAAAAGCTTTTATCACGGGAATAGAACGTGCAGCATGACCAAGCCCCCAGTCCAGCGGGCATATCAAAACTACAGGGCTTTTTTTATTTTTATTCAATTGTGCTAATTGTTTGAAAAACAAAGTTATAAATATTGTAACTACTATATCTTTTCTTTATATGTTAATAAAAAACATTTTAATCATATTATAAATAAGTTAAATTTGCAAAATAATGTGACAAAATATAATAGCCGCATTATACTTAAAATCATATAAGTATCAAAACTTTTTGCAATTAATATAATGAATAAAACTGAATTTTAATGGAAAATCGTTTGTATAAATTAGCATTATACCTACTGCCTGGAGTTGGAAGTGTTAATGCAAAAAAACTAGTTTCATATTGCGGTGGCATAGAGGCTGTATTCAAAGAAAAGAAAAATGCATTGGTAAAAATTCCGGGAATAGGGAGTGGTCTTGCGAATAACATTTATAACCAAAAGGTTTTTGAAAGAGCAGAGCAAGAGCTTAATTTCATTGAAAAAAACAAAATAAGGATGTATTTTTATCTTGATAATGACTACCCCTCAAGGCTAAAGCATTGTAGTGATGCCCCTGTCTTACTTTTTTATAAAGGTAATGCAGATATGAATTCTCAAAAGGTTGTAAGCATTGTTGGAACCAGAAATGCTACAGATTATGGCAAAGCCAAAGTTAAAGAACTGGTTGAAGGCTTTTCAAAATATAAAACATTGATTGTTAGCGGGCTTGCATATGGCATTGATATTGCCGCTCATAAAGCATGTCTCAATAAGGAAATCCCAACAATAGGTGTTTTAGGTCACGGGCTTGATAAGATATACCCTCCGCTACATGGTAAAATTGCCAGAAAAATGCTTGATTGTGGTGGTTTGTTAAGTGAATTTTTATCGGAAAGCAAGCCCGACAGGGAGAATTTTCCCAGAAGGAACAGGATTATAGCCGGGATGTCTGATCTTGTTGTTGTGGTTGAAGCTGCAGAGAGAGGAGGAGCATTAATCACAGCTCATATTGCAAATTCATACTACAGGGATGTCTTCGCCGTTCCGGGACGCAGCACTGACACGTATAGCAGAGGATGCAACAGGCTCATTAAAACTCATAAAGCTAATATGGCAGAAAACATTTCTGATATTGAGTATATTATGAGATGGGATGTGAAAAATGAGAAAGAAATTCAAAGACAAATGTTTGTTGAACTGGATATTGATGAGAAGAAAATGATAAGCTTGCTCAAAGAAAATAATAATGCTGAAATTGATTTTATTATTGCAAAATCAGGCCTCACTCCCAGCAAAGCTTCCTCAATATTGCTTAACCTCGAATTTAAAGGACTGGTTAGGTCGCTGCCGGGAAAGATTTTTAAAGCAGTCAGCTAAAAATGCAATTTATCATGTTAGTGCTTTCGCCCCTAAATAGTATACTTAATGAGGCAAAAAGTGAAAAGAATTGTAGAAGAATAAAATGTAAGTGATTTTTTATTAATTTTGCGCCTTTATAAAAAATCATTAAACTGCAAATCATTGATTTATGTGTTGAGATTGCAGCTTAAAAGTTGGGAAATTATACTTATGGAAGCAAAATACAAAGAGTACAAAAAGCTTGATCTTTCAGGTTTAGGGAAAGAAATTCAGGAATTTTGGGAAAAGAATAATATTTTTGATAAAAGTCTTGAGCTTCGTAAAGGCCACAAACCATGGGTGTTTTATGAAGGGCCACCTTCTGCAAACGGCTTGCCCGGCATACATCACGTGATGGCAAGGGCAATTAAGGATATTTTTTGCCGCTATAGAACACAAAAAGGATATTTTGTTGGACGTAAAGCCGGTTGGGATACACATGGATTGCCGGTCGAAATTGGTGTGGAAAAAATTCTGGGTATCACAAAGGAAGATATCGGAAAAACTATTTCTATCGCAGATTACAATAAAGCATGCCGCAAGGATGTGATGAAGTATAAAGACACCTGGGATGATCTTACCCGCAAGATGGGATATTGGGTTGACCTGAGTGATCCTTATATAACTTTCGAAAATAAATATATTGAAACTGTATGGCATTTATTATCCAGGCTATATGAAAAAGGCTTGCTTTATAAGGGTTATTCAATTCAACCATACTCTCCCGCCGCCGGAACCGGCCTTAGTACACATGAATTAAATCAACCGGGTTGTTATAAAGATGTAAAGGATAATTCGCTTACTGCACAGTTTAAAATTATTAAAAATAAAGAGTCTGAATTTCTCTTTGATAAAGAAATTGATACAGTGCACCTCTTGGCATGGACAACAACTCCATGGACATTACCAAGTAATACAGGGCTTGCTGTAGGCAAAAATATTGACTATCTTAAAGTTGTTACTTACAACCAATATACTTTTGAAAAAATTGTTGTGGTAATTGCTAAAGAATTACTGCCTAAGTTTTTTGACCCTAATAGCGCTGAGCTTAAGCTGGAAGATTATAAAGAAGGTGACAAAAAAATACCTTACAAAATTATTGATAGTTTTAAAGGAAGCAAACTTGAAAATATTCGCTATGAGCAGCTAATGCCATATGCACAACCTGAAACCGGAGATTCCTTCAGAGTAGTTTTGGGTGATTTTGTTACAACTGAAGAAGGTACAGGAATTGTTCATATTGCACCAAGCTTTGGTGCCGACGACTATAAAGTGGGAAAACAATATAATCTTGGTTCATTAACAATGGTTAATAAACAAGGAAAATTTATTGACCAGATGGGAGAATTTGCCGGCCGCTATGTAAAAACAGAATATGATCCCGATTATGACCCGAAAACACAGCGTCCTGTTGATGTTGACATTATTATTAAGCTTAAACACGAAAATAAAGCATTTAAATCTGAAAAATACGAACACTCCTACCCACACTGCTGGCGTACGGATAAACCTATTTTATATTATCCTCTTGACTCATGGTTTGTCAGAACTACAGAGCTGAAAGAGAGAATGATAGAGCTTAATAAAACAATTAACTGGAAGCCCGAGAGTACCGGAATTGGCAGGTTTGGCAATTGGCTTGAAAACCTGCAGGACTGGAATCTCAGCAGATCAAGGTTTTGGGGTGTGCCACTGCCGGTATGGACTACAGAAGATAAAGAAGAACAAATATGTATCGGCTCTGTTAAGCAGCTTAAAGAAGAAATTCAAAAGGCAGTTGATAAAGGC
>JAWOBS010000337.1:0-6482 GCA_046484145.1 Bacteroidales bacterium | reverse complement strand
TCCGTCAAATAAAACAGGCAGATTTGACAAATCATTGTAGTTTCCACTAAACAACAAACTTGAATTATCTGTTAAATCCGATAAATCAGCAGGAATTATTGGTGTATTTATTAAATCGCTGTAATCTTTGTCCCAGGCATTGAATTGAGGATCAGTTTCTGTGTAATCGATTAGATATCCTTCTGTTGAATGATCACCCCAGGTATGTGCTTCATCCCAGTTAAGTAAATCTGAATGTTCAATATCAGAAGCCGGACTTGCCTCAAAAACAGGATCGGTTTCGGTAATTTCTCCAGTAACAGCTTCAGCAGTTTGTGCATGCAGTGCATAAGGTACGCTCAACAGCTGTGTAGTACCAATTGGTGTTCCATCAACACTTACCTCTACAAAATAATCATCAGCTCCCCAATCAACTGCATCCAATGATTCCACAGAACCAATTTGAAGGTTAATCATACCAAATTCATTAGTTACTGTATTATGTGTTTCGCTATAAACCTGCGCTCCATCAGTGCTTCCCTGCAAAATGGCAATCTTAACAGTTACTTCTTTTGAAGCCATAGGTTCACCGGCATTGTTTCGTAATACCGCTTGGTAATTAAATCTTTGTGGTGCTTGTGCTAAAACACTAATGCTTAAAACGATTAATAGTATTGTGTAAATAAAACTCTTCATTTTGAATATTTTTTCAGTTAATTTTTAAATCTGATTTTCTATTATTTCCGACTGTAATACCGTTGTAAAATGTTCCTGATATTGTTATAGTTCCATTTGGCACACAAGATATTCTATTCCTATTTGAATTGTAAACAAAATCACCTTCAATAGTGTACTCCATGGTCATCCCAAGGTGCTCAATTTTATTTGAAATTTTTCCTTTAGTATTAGTGTTTTGAGAAAAAAGGGTACTAATATTTAATATTGTTAGAAAAACAAATAATATGGTTTTAAGAAGATTTTTCATTGGTAAAAAATTTGATTTAAAATTTGTTCATTTCATAATTCAATATTTAAAGTAGTTTAAAGAGATGATTCTTTGTAAGGAATATTTAGAAAGTCGGCAATTTTTTTTGACTGAATATTCTCATTTTATCATTATTTTAATCGACCCTCATTAACCTTACAGGCATTTAGGGTTTTGCTGCATAGTGATTCTTTTAGTTTCCGGAATAATTTTTTAATGGCTTAATGCTTAACCATTACTCTTTTATACACCTTACAGAGTATCCTCCTGTCTTGTTGAAGTAGAGCCTTAGAATACTGTCATCAAGGTAATCCATGCCTCGGCCCCAGCCACTCTTAGAATCATTTTCTGTAGTGCTCCACCAAATAGCTCGTTTTCCAATGTGATTAAATGAACTATTGAAAGAACGTCCACCGCCGGGAAGAGCATAAAAGCCAGAGCTGTTGGTTCCATTGCCACCATCATCCCAACCTCTAGAGCTTTTCATTTCCTTACCTGCAATTTCTAATCCGCCTAAAAAATCAGCAAGTTTTGTCCAATCCTCATCACTGGCAACACTCCATCCTTCCGGTGCTAACCCCCTGGGGTCATTAACAGCATGCCAATTATACAACTTGCCATATTTTTTTTCATTAGCTGGATCGTTATCATAATAACACCAAGCTGGTTGGCCATTTTTTCCTGCTTGTTTCCATGCTTCTGCAGTTTCTGCGTGAGGAATAGGGTCTCCATTTTGGAATTTATCCACATTTAAGTTTTTTGTCATCCAGGTTTGGTCTCCAATTTTTATTTCATTACTTTTTGGACCATCACTGCCACAGCTAGAAAGCATTAATACACTTCCCATCAATACGAAGAATAATTTTACTTTTTTCATAACTTTTGTATTAATTTAAATTTGATTATTTGTATAAAGAATTAAGATTTTAGCATTTCAAAAAACTGTAATTGCATTTTAGAAATAAGTTATTACATCATTAATTACATCAGAGATTTTATTATCCTGAATTTTTTCATTTCAATATTAGGATTTCACATCTCCATATCTTAGAAATTTCTAGGCCAATTTTTAAATGCACCAGGGTTTGTTACATTAAGTTTGGTATCCTGGGCAACAAGATATGAACCGTTGACAAGTTTCCATATATAAGTTTCTCCTTCAAAGTTCATAGTGAAAGTGCCATTTGGTCCTCCACTGAAAACGCCCTTATATGTATTTTCTACCACATCCGAATGTCCGGAAAATTCACTCTTTATCTTGATGGAGGCATTTTCATAGCCGGGTGCCATACTGCCCACGTTCCAAAAAGTCATGGTAAAGTTATTGGTAACAATGTTTTTATAATCCCCGCTGCTCATATCATCTTTACTATATCCCTTTGCAGTTAGTTTTATCGGGTTAACATAATCCAAAATACTGCCGTCACCGGGTTCGGTTAACTCCTCAGGTTCATCTATATCAGCCTCTTTACTTTCATCTATTGATAATGCCTCCATATCCCAAGGTTTGTTCGGATCACGATTTCGGTAGTCAGCCATAACGTTGTCATACTCTTCTTTGGAAATTTCATTATTTTCCAGTTTATTTATCAGCTTATTAATTTGTTTGCCATCATTCCACTTAATATTCATTTTCCTTACAAAAGCCGCCTGCTCATCGGGGGATCTGCGTTTAATTTGTCCTGTTCCTTTCTCAACATAAAAATCCTTTGCTGAAAGTTTACGTACATTACCATCCGCATCCATCATCGACTTTGGCTGCAGGTATGGGTTTTTGGCAGACTTTCCCAGGTGCTTATCCTGGGCTTCTTTTTCGCGCTGATTCTGCATACCCTTTTGGATTCTTGGCTTAACGAATTTGTTGTGAGCCTCCTCCCCTAATCTGCCACCGATTTTCGTTCCCACAACCGGTATAACGCTCAATGCGCCCGAGCCAGCTGCAGCGCACAACTTTTTCGAAAACTCCTCCACCAAAACGCCTTCAGCTCCAACCCTGTCTCCTTCCCAGAGGTGCCCCCCTGCCTTGGCTAAGGGACTTACAAAGTCAATTATATCGACAAACTTGCCAGCTCCTTTCTTTAATTGGTTAGCTTTGGCCCGGACATTTTCCTTCAAAAAATCGGTAAATTTCCCCTGGGCATGGTTCTTGGCCTCATTGGTTGCAATGCCGACAATACCAGGGATGAGTTCCGGATTTGCGCTTTCCCAGTCTAATTGAATGGAGCTGCCGGCAACTTCCTGCTCCACCTGCTCCAATCTAGCATCTGCTTTTTTATTCAAATCTTCCAGTTTTTTTATATTTTTATCGGTCGCCTCGTCATCCAGTTTTGCAAATGCAGGCGTTACTTCTGCAAATGTCATTACCAGCAGGCTTATCAATATCTTTTTCATTGCTCTCTTCATTACTTTATATTTTTATTTTGTTCGTAAAATTTATTAAAGCTTAAAAAGTCCATCCTTGAAAGCCGCATAGCATTACCATGCTTTTTCATAAGCAGGCTTAAATAAGTGTCTGGGTTAGCTGAACTCTGGAGCATAACCATCCCAAAATTTTCAGACTCCACGTAAGCAGAAAGCTTAAGATTTCGCCACTCTTTGATTTCCATGTTTTTTAATGCTTTTTGGTGTTCAGAGGGGGTTTTATCCGCCTCATTCAGTATTCTTTTTATCTCTCCTCCCAGAACTTGATCATTTATCTTAACCAGCTTTTTCCAAACCAAGGCAGAGATATCTGTCTCTTTATCCGGAGAAAGGAGCTCGGACAGGTCGGATAATGTTTCCATGAGCTGCACACCGGCACTAACCTGATTGGCTTCATTTAAATCTGCGGACACAAGCTTGTTAAAATTGAAGAGGAAATTTTGATCGCCGGGAAAGAGTTTCTCGAAGGCCTTGATGGTTTCTGCTGCAGACAAACCCACTGCATAAGGGGCGAAGACCTCTTGTTCTGTCCAATGTCTTACCGCTTTAAAAGGGGTCTTGCCTTGTTTTCGTACAAAGTCTCCCGCCAGGATAAAAGCATCGTTAATAATTGATTTGTTTTCGAAATCTTCTTCGTAAGTAAGTACAAGAAACACGTCGGCAAAGCTATGATAAAATGCCACAGGAGCGATTTTTTCACTGCCTCCGGCAGGGTACAGCACCGCTCCATCAAAGAAAAAAGCCCAGCCCTGGGCAGGGTCGGTGGCAGACCACAAATTTTTATTCATCTCAGCGAACTTTTCCCGGGCATTCTTGTTTGCAAAAAGCTGAAGAGCTTCTGCATAGTTTCGTACCGCTATTTCCCTAAAGGCCCAGGCATGATAGAAGCGGTCATGTTCGGACGTGCTTCTTTTACAGCTGACACATCCTATGAGGCTTGCAAAAATTAAGATAGCTACTAAATGTTGTTTCATTTTGTTAAATTTTATTTTATAGTTAATAATTAGGAGTTCTTATTTTCTTATTTTTTTGTCTTTCCCTATAATTTATTTCCAATTTGTTTTATGCCTTTCTTTTATATTATATCGCCAATTTTTACATCCTCATCTGCACTGAAATTCCATCATAGGAAACTATGACATTGAGGGAATGTCCATTAATATGTATCAGTTCATGATTAGGCTGAGATTTGAAATAGTCTAAACCACTGCCGGTTTTAATGGAGGTAGCTTTCTGAATAATTTCCTTGGATATTGTTTCAGAATCTTGTTTGCTGTTATCACAGCCGTAAAACAAAATTAAACAGTAGGAAAAAATTAACAAAACAGTTAAGTAAGGCTTCATTGTGTTTTTTTTAGTTTTTAATTGGGGTTAACTACAAATATTTTTTAAACTTTTGTTAATGCCATTTGTGTTTTTTTAACATATATTGTTTTTTGATTATTTAAGATTGTTAATATTTACTGCAAATATTTCTTAATTATTTGCAAAAACTCCCTGCCTGATTTTTTCTTTATTCTATCTCTTATATCAATATCATATTGTGAGGTATTATGCATTAATTCTTTAACTTTTCCATTTAACCTTTCTATTATAACCACGTTAACTGTTTGAACCATAAGTCTTTTGATCGTCCTTAGCCTTTAATTATTTTTTCACTTCTTTGGTATAAAGAACACTGTTTCACCCTCCCGTAATGAACTTACATTTACCAATTGAATCAACAAACTTATTGTTGCAATAAATCCAATAACAACCGCTCCTTCCCTGCCACCAAAGGAATAAGCCACAGCAATAGCAACTGCCCAAAAATGAAGCACCCACATATCTGCTACTTCGTAATTTAGATTTTTCTCTTTTTTTTCTTTACTATTCATTATTAATTAATAAATTTTCACGACAAACTCTTTCAATAAAATCGCCTATGTCCATGTTATCAGGGCTTTTGCGACATCAGTAATCAAATATAATCTTTTTTTTATTCTTTAATTTTTTCAGAAATGATAAAAGGGAAAATATCAAAGACTAAGAATTTGTTTATTGTTTCTATTCAGTAATTATCATAAACAAGCCAAATAAAACTCCTACTTCACTTTGAAAAACCATAAATATTTCTTATATTTGAACTTACCAGTTAATTTTCCACGATAAAAAATACTATTTTTTAGTCAATTTCTACAAAATTTGACTTATACAAAATCTTTATAATAAACATTTAAAAAACATTGATATGGACAAAGAAAAATTTAAAAAAGACGCAAAAAAAAGCATTGATGAAATTTTTGTCAAGATTGACAAACTTGAAGCAAAAAAGGATAAAGTTAAAGGCAATGCAAAAGCTGAGTATGAAGAAAAGCTTAGCAAGTTAAAGTCGAAGAAAAAAAGCTTGCAGGAAAAGTATAATGATCTTGCTGACGCATCTGATGAAAAATGGGATGAGGTTAAAAATGCATTTTCTTCAGCAAAGGATTCATTTAAAGATGGATTTAAGGAAATTGCATCTCTTTTCTAATGCCCTCATCATAAGCACCGTATAAAATACAAGCCAGAATTACAAAAGCTGAATAAAAAACCGCACTAATAATTATTAAATATGGTGCGGTTTTTCTATTCTAATAATTATTAAAACATTGACAATCAGGCTTTATAATTCTGTAAAATTATATGTATCTTTACAATTATGAAGAGCCATATATAATAGCCTAAAAAACATATCTGACCGACTAACAAAAATCACATTAATAAAATTCCCGGAAAATTACTTTAACATAAATCAACATTTTTAAATAACCATAAAAACTCAGAATATGAAAAACAAGAAAAATAAAAAACTAACTCACAGCTCAGGCGCACCTGTTGCTGACAATCAAAACGTCATGACAGCAGGAAAAAGAGGGCCAATGCTCTTACAAGATGTTTGGTATCTTGAAAAACTTGCACATTTTGACAGGGAAGTAATCCCCGAAAGGCGCATGCATGCCAAAGGATCGGGAGCATTTGGCACTTTTACAGTGACAAATGACATTACAAAATACACAAAGGCTAATATCTTTTCAAAAGTTGGTAAAAAAACCGAACTTTTTGTCAGGTTTTCCAC
>JAWOBS010000254.1:0-3044 GCA_046484145.1 Bacteroidales bacterium | reverse complement strand
GTCAAAAATGACAGCGAGAAAAAGAAAGCTTTTTTTGAGATAAAAAGAAGCTGGATGATCGCAGCTACTGCCAGTCAAAAGTTCGACACCGAAAAAGCCTGGGAAAAAGTACAGAAATCAACAACCCAAGAAACAAAAGAAAAGATAAAGCCATTATATCCGCGATCAACAATAGGCTTGATTTGGAAAGTAGCTGCATCTGTATTAATACTTGTAGCAGCTGCGTATTTTGCATTTAATTATTTACAATACCGTGAGAAAACCCTTGTTGCAGAAGATACAGCTATTGAGCAAACACTAAAAGATGGAACAAAAGTCAGCTTAAATAAAGGTTCCACTTTAAAATATCCTGCAAGCTTCAGCAAAGAAGAAAGGAGAGTTAGAATAAAAGGAGAAGGATATTTTGATGTTGCTTCTGATAAAGAAAAACCTTTTATAGTTGAAGCGCTTGATGCAGAGATACATGTGCTAGGAACTTCATTTTATGTGAAAACAAATATAGAAGAAGAAAGCCTGGATCTGGTTGTATTTTCAGGCAAAGTTGTTTTAGTAACTGCAGGCAAAAAATCAAAAGAACTTAAAGCAGGAGACAAAATTCATTATAAAAAAGAACAAAAGGAGATAGCAACCGGAATAAATACTGACCCAAACATTATATCATGGAAAACTCAAACATTGACATTTGACAATACCAGCCTTGATATTGTTTTTTCTGTAGTATCTAATACTTATGGAGTGGATATCCGATTAAGAGACGAGCAACTAAAGAGTTGTGAACTAACAGCAACATTTACAGAAAGAACCCTTGAAGATGTTCTGAGAATAATCAAGGAAACTTTTGATATCAGATATGTGAGATCAGATGGAATTATTTGGGTTTTAGGAGATGGCTGTAAATAAGAAATCAATCTGTCTTTATGGTTTTAAAAATAAAAAATACTTTAAGAATATTACTCGCATTAGCTTGGGTTTTTTTACCGTTATACACATATTCACAGGACAATATACTACAAAAAAAGATCACAATCATAATAAGCAGTTCTTCGCTGGAAGAAATATTAGACAAAATAAGCTCTGAAAGCGGTTTAGATTTCTCTTATGACAGCAGAACTGTTTCCTCTGAAAAGAAAATCAGCCTGAATTATCACAATGAAGCTGTAAAGCATATTCTGGATAAAATTTCTATAGAGTATAATCTTGAATATAGTATCGTAAAAGAACAAATTGTTTTAAAAAAAGGGAAAACAAAACAAAAGACATCTGAGAAACTTTATACCATAAGTGGTTATGTAAGGGAAAAAGAAAGCGGTGAAACTTTGCCGGGTGCAACAATAATTGTAAACAAAACCACTATCGGCACAATAAGCAATGCCTATGGCTTTTATTCCATAAGCATCCCTGAGGGCAATTATGAACTCATGTATAGTTTTGTTGGTTTTGAAAGGCAATATAAAACGTTTTCACTAAATCAAGACATAAGGCACAATGTAGATTTAGAGATTAACACATCCTACCTGACTGAGATCACCATTGTAATGGATGAGCAACTAGAGAACCTTCAAAAAAGCCAAAGCGGATTAATATCAATCAATCCACGGACTTTAGAACAAGTGCCTGAATTTGCAGGCGAATCCGGTTTGATAAAAAGCTTACAAACACTGCCCGGTATTCAGACGCACAGCGATGGTTCATCATTCTTTTTTGTCAGGGGCGGCAATAAAGATCAAAACCTGATATTAGTTGATGAAGCACCTATCTATAACCCGGCACACTTATTTGGCTTATATTCCATCATTATACCAGATGTTGCAAAGGACATCAACATTTACAAAGCTGACATTCCCATTGACAAAAGCGGCAGGTTGTCGAGCCTGATAGATGTTACAACCAGGGATGGTAATATGAAAAAATTTGGTGCCGAAGGTATGTTAAACCCCTTAATGTACCGATTGTCACTGGAAGGCCCAATAGTGAGAGACAAAGTTTCCTTTTTTTCATCATACAGACACTCAAATTTTCGATGGCTTTACAGCCGGAACTCTCCAAATGCTAATCTTTATTTAAATGACTTTAATACCAAGCTAAACTGGAAAATTAGTGACAGAGACAGATTATATTTTTCAATATTTTACGGAAAAGACAATTATACAGATGCCGGAGATGAGGCAACAACCGGATTGATATGGCAAAACACAACCTCCACATTGCGATGGAACCATCTGTTTAGCAACAAATTGTTCTCGAATGCTACAGTTTATATAAGCAATTATGATTATACACTTTTAACCGGTTTTCACCCCTGGAAGTCAGGAATTTCTGATTTTACATTTAAATATGATTTTTCATACTTTCCAAATCCGGACAAAACCATACGTTATGGATTTTCTCACAGTGAACACAGCATTAACCCCGGAAATCTTGACACTTCATCTGATCCAGACAATGTTTACAATCAATTTATCCCAAAGGTATATGCCGGGGATGCATCCTTAACCACACTTTATTACAGCAGGGAAAATAAGATTACAGATAAATGGTCATGGAAAGCCGGGCTTAGGCTGCCACTTTGGATAAACAAAGGCCCTTTGACGGTTTTTGAATTTGACCAGAATTATGATGTAATTGATACATTATATTACGGGGATAATGAGAAGTCCAAAACATATTTGAATTTCGACTGGAGGTTAAGTACAAACTACAGTTTAACAGATTTTTCTTCAATAAAATCAAGTTTTGGCACTTATCATCAGTATCTACACCTTATATCAAATTCAATAAGCCCGCTATCATCCTTTGAGATATGGATGCCAAGCGGAAAAAATATAAAACCACAAAAGGCAAGACAATTTACTTTAGGATATAATTATTTATATCCGGAGCTGAAACTGGAGTTTACCACAGAAGCTTTCTATAAAAAAATGTACAACCAGATTGAATATGTTAACCATGCCACACTTATGCTAAATCCATTAATGGAAGGTGAGTTGAGATTTGGGGAAAGCAGGTCGTATGGTATTGAATTTTCTATTCGACGCACACAGGGT
>JAWOBS010000137.1:0-4227 GCA_046484145.1 Bacteroidales bacterium | reverse complement strand
ATTCTCTCTTCAAACTGTCCCCTGTATTTTGTTCCCGCTACCAGTGATGCAATATCCAAAGCAACAAGCCTCTTATTGAAAAGAGCTCTTGAAACTTTTCTTTGAACTATCCTTAAAGCCAATCCTTCAGCTATAGCTGATTTACCAACTCCCGGCTCACCAATTAAGATAGGATTATTTTTCTTCCTTCTTGATAATATTTGGGCAATGCGTTCAAGTTCTTTCTCTCTGCCAACAACGGGGTCAAGCCTGTTTTCTTCGGCAGCCTTCGTAAGGTCACGGCCAAAATTATCTAGAACCGGTGTTTTTGATTTATCAGAAGCGTATCTTTTTCCAAAGGAGCCTCCACCTCCAAAACTACCACCTTCAGCCATGTCGTCATCATCCCCTGCACCGGGTGATAGCTCACTGCTTATATCAGGGGTTATATCGCTTTCAATATCTGATTTCATTGACAAAACAAATTCCTTAAATGAATTATAATCAACTCCCTGATTTTCCAAGGTTTGAGTAATGAAGTTGTCATTATCTTTTAAAATAGATAACATTAAATGCTCTGTGCCAATCAATTCACTGTTAAATAATTTAGCTTCAAGGTAAGTGATTTTTAATACTCTTTCGGCTTGCTTTATCAAAGGTATATTTTCTAAAGCCCTTGTTTTTGAAGAGCTGCTTCTGATTGTTTTTTCTACATTGTCTTTTAATCTAGGTAAATCTATTCCCATTCTGACAAGGATTTTTATTGCCAGGCCTTCTCCAACTCTAATAATTCCAAGTAAAAGATGTTCTATCCCAATATAATCATTTCCATTACGAAGAGCTTCTTCGCGGCTATATGTGATGACATCCTTAACTTGTGGTGAAAATTTTGCTTCCATAATAACTTTCTAATCTATAAATGTAATAATATTTTATTAAAGGTTTTCAAAATTAAACACAATATTAGTGAAATTGTTAATTTGTTGTCATAATTATTAACAATAATCAACTAAAAATTGTTAGCAAATTACTTAAAAACTCCTTAAAAAAACCAATAATAATAAGGAAAAAAAGCGTATTTTCGTAGACTATTACAAAAAGTGAACCAAAAATATTAAATACTGAAAATTAAGATGTCAGAAGAGAAAATTTTTAAGGTAAATATTGAAGATCAGATGAAGTCGGCATACATAGATTATGCCATGTCAGTAATTGTTTCCAGGGCTTTGCCTGATGTAAGAGATGGATTGAAGCCTGTGCACAGGCGCGTATTATTTGGTATGTCCGAACTGGGTACATTAAGTAATAAATCATATAAAAAATCAGCCAGAATAGTAGGGGAGGTACTTGGTAAGTATCACCCTCATGGTGATTCTTCTGTTTATGATGCAATGGTAAGAATGGCGCAGGAATGGTCACTACGCTATCCGTTAGTTGACGGACAAGGTAATTTTGGCAGTATTGATGGTGACAGTCCGGCTGCTATGCGTTATACTGAAGCCAGACTTAGGAAAATATCCGAAGAAATGCTTGCTGATATTGACAAGGATACTGTAGACTTTCAATTGAATTTTGATGATACCTTGAAAGAACCTACTGTATTGCCGGCCAAAATACCTAATTTGCTTGTTAATGGTTCTTCAGGGATTGCTGTAGGTATGGCTACAAATATGCCTCCACATAACCTCGGGGAAGTTATTGACGGAACAATAGCCTATATTGATAATAATGAGATAGATATTGACGGATTGATGGAACATATTAAAGGCCCCGACTTCCCAACAGGTGGTTTGATATATGGATATGGCGGTGTTAGAGAAGCATTTCATACCGGAAGAGGCAGAATAGTAATGAGGGGTGAGGCAACGGTAGAATCTCAACCTAACGGAAAAGAAGTTATTATTGTTACTTCCATACCTTACCAGGTAAATAAAGCAGATATGATTAAGCGTACTGCCGACCTTGTTAATGATAAAAAAATTGAAGGCATTACTGATTTACGTGATGAGTCTGACCGCGATGGTTTAAGAATAGTGTATGACCTTCGTAAAGATGCTATTCCAAATGTAGTTTTGAATCAACTTTATCAATACACAGCTTTACAAACTTCTTTCAATGTTAATAATATTGCACTTGTTAACGGACGGCCACAGATGCTGAATTTAAAAGACCTGATCCGTTATTTTGTAGATCACAGGCATGACGTAGTTGTAAGAAGAAGTGAATATGAATTGAGAGAAGCGGAAAAAAGAGCTCATGTGCTAGAGGGTTTTCTTATTGCACTTGATAATCTGGATGCAGTTATAAAGCTTATCAGGGAGTCTGAAACTACTGAAATCGCCAGAAATGGACTAATGGAGAATTTCAACTTGTCAGAAATACAAGCCAGGGCAATTCTTGAAATGAGACTTAGAGCACTGACAGGATTGGAAAGAGAGAAGATAAAAGAAGAGTATAAGGCAATAATGGAAAAAATTGAGTATCTCAAAAAAATATTAGCTGATCAGGGTTTGAGAATGGAGATAATTAAAGAAGAATTAGCAGAGATAAAAGAAAAATATGATGATAAGCCCCGTACGGAGATCGAGTATACTGCAAATGACTTTAAAATAGAAGATACAATTGCTGATGAAGATGTGGTAATTACAGTATCACATATGGGTTACATAAAAAGAACACCATTAAGTGATTATAAGCTTCAAAGTAGGGGAGGACGCGGTTCTAAAGGCACTGCTACCCGTGATGATGATTTTGTTGAATATTTATTTTCTGCTACTAATCATAATTATTTATTGTTCTTTACTGAGCAAGGTAAGTGCTTTTGGATCAGGGTATTTGAATTACCTGAAGGCACGAAGTCTTCAAAAGGAAGAGCTATTCAGAATCTTATTAATATTCCTTCTGATGATAAAGTAAAAGCATTTGTGAATATTAAAGACCTTACCGATAAAGAATATATTAAGAATAACTTTATCATTCTATGTACTAAAAAAGGTATTATTAAGAAAACGTCACTTGAAGCTTATTCAAGGCCGAGGGCTAATGGGATTATTGCTATTAATATCAGGGAAAATGACGAGTTGCTGGACGCAAAATTAACAAATGGTGAAAGCGACCTTCTGTTAGCAAATAAAAGTGGTAAAGCAATTCGATTTAATGAAAGTATAGTAAGGCCCGTTGGTAGAAATGCATCGGGTGTTAAAGGTATTACTTTATCAGGAGAAAAAGATGAAGTAGTAGGAATGGTTTGTATTGATAATCCGGATAGCTCGATTTTGGTTGTTTCTGAAAAGGGTTACGGGAAAAAATCTCCTTTGGATGAATACAGGATTACAAACAGGGGTGGAAAGGGTATTAAAACGATGAATATTACCGAAAAAACAGGTAGCTTGATTGCTATGATAAATGTTGTTGATACTGAAGATCTTATGATAATCAATAAATCAGGATTTACAATAAGAATGTCGGTTGCTAATTTAAGAACAATTGGCAGGGCAACTCAAGGTGTTAAGCTTATTAATCTTAAAGGAGGAGATAAAATTGCAGCGGTTACTAAGGTACTTGAAAAGAATGGCGATAATGGAGATGATGTTGAAGATATGACTGATAATGAGCAAAATGCTGATGAAAACAGTAATAATAATGATGCTGCGACTGATAATACTGATAATATTTAACTTAAACTTAACAATAATTTTATCTTAGTTATGTTGAGTTTTAAATAATATACTACTTTTGCATAATTAGATTTTAAATAATAATTAAATAATAATTTTAATAACCAAAAAAAGTAATAATGAAACGTATATTTTTCTTATTAGTATCTGCTGCTTTGATAACATTAGTAGCATGCGACGCGCAAAAAAGAGAAATTACCTCCATAGAGAGAGAAGCCAAACAAGGAAATATTGTAGATGCAAAAACAAGAATAGATTCTATTTTGCAAACAGATGCCAAAGAATTGCCAACCGCATGGGTGGTCAAGGCAGATGTTTATATGAATATTTTTACGGCTGAAGAGGATAGTATTAAAGAACTTCATCAGGATCCATTAGGAGAAGCATATGATGCTTTGAAAAAGGCTAAGGAGCTTGATGAAAACAATCAGTTATTCCTTGTTTTGCAGCAGAAAGAATTGCAATTATCACAACTATTGCACGCAGCAGGTGCTGATGCATTTAATGAAGGAAGATATCCGCTAGCAAGTAATTATTTTTATTATTCTCATGAAATAAATGAAGAGCTGAA
>JAWOBS010000128.1:0-20865 GCA_046484145.1 Bacteroidales bacterium | reverse complement strand
TACCGCTTATCATCTGTGTATTCATTTCCTACGCGCTGTTCGGACCAGTCTTTCCCGGGCTGCTTCAACATCCCGGCGTCAATTTCCGGACCTTCGTGTCGTCGGTGTATTTCCCGCAGGAAGGCATCTTTGGTGTTGAATGGTAAAAATTGCATTATAGAAAGCATCAGAACCCCGGGAGAAATTGAGTTGTTGAGAAAAAAGCCTGACTTTTACCTTTTAGCTGTTGATGCCGACCCTAAAGTAAGATATGAAAGGATTGTCTTAAGAAATTCTGAGACAGATAATATAAGCTTTGAAACATTTTTGGAAAATGAAAAACGCGAGATGCAATCAAACGACCCCAACAAGCAAAACCTTAGTGCATGCATCAAACAAGCTGATTATGTTATAAACAATAATGGCAGCCTCGAGCAGCTAAAGAAACAAGTAGAAGAATTCTGCAAACAATTACCCTAATTAAGAAGAAATTTCTTAATCAACCAAAGAAACGACACCTATTTCAACATGTGTTTCGCCTTTCTCATCAGTATATTTTACTTTATAGGTATAAGGGCCAAGCGGCGCAGCAGCGCCATCAGCAGTTCCATTCCAACCAACAGTATGATCATTTGAATTAAAAACCATAGAACCCCAGCGATTAAATATTGAGATAGAGTAGTCCGACGGAGTAAAAGCAAAAATTGGTTTGAAGTTTCTGTTTATTTCCACATGGCTGCTGGGATTAAATGCATTAGGAAAAAACACTTTTTGCTCTTCCAGCTCAGTAGTGAAGCTTAGCACTTCACCAAACTCAGAGCCAACACTATTAACAGCGTATGCCATAAAATAATATGTTGTTGCAGCTTCCAGTCCATCAAGTAGTTGAGAAAATATATCATCCTCTCCTCCTAAAACTATAATTTCACCATCATGAAAAAGCTCCGGACTTAATCCCCAATAAAATCCTGTTTCGAAAACTTCAGTTCCGCCATCATAAACAACTTCTCCATTAATTGTTGCTGAGCTGGTTGTAATGCCGGAAGCATCCACAGTTGTTACTTCAGGATAAGTAGGCTCGGTAGTAAAATTGATAACTTCGCCATATCCTGTGCCGGCACTATTTGTCGCAAAGGCTACAACATAATAAGTTGTTGCTGGAGATAATCCCGTTAGCTGTTGTGAAAATTCACCAGTTCCTGAACCTATAACAAGCTGCTCTCCATTAGATTGTGGGTCTGTATCCAAACTCCAGTATACTCCTCGTGAATTAACTGTTACGCCACCATCATATGTAACATTTCCACCAACTACAGCAGAACTCTCTGTGATATCATATGCCTCGGCAGTGGTTACCTCCGGTTCTATGCCCAATGTGGTAAAAGTCTTCTCTTCCCCATAGGCTGTTCCTTGTGAACTTTCAACAAAAGCCCTGAAGTAATATGTAGTACCGGGTTCTAAGCCAGCAACAACATCAGAGAATGTACCCATTCCATGGCCCATAGCCACTTCAAGCCCGGTAATTTCGCTATCAGGATCAGTGCCATAATATACACCATGCATAAAAACATCGCTGCCTCCATCATCTGTCACTTCGCCACCAAGCCTTGCAGATTCTGCAGTTATTTCTGTTGCATCCGCTGTAACAACTGTTGGCAATTCCGGCAAAGTTTCAAATGTATATTCATCACCGTATGATGTGCCAACACTATTAGTTGCATATGCTCTAACGTAGTAGGTTGTTCCCGGCATCAACATGCCAATAATATCATTAAAATTTCCTACTCCGAAACCCATATTATGTTGAATACCATTATTTACGGCATCTGCGATATCGCTTAAATAAACACCTCTATCTGTCACACTCGCTCCTCCGGAAGAAGTTACACTGCCTCCTAATCTTGCAGATTCTGTTGTTATATCCTGTGGAGTTGCTGTCTCAACAACCGGCTCAGTATCTCCGCCATAAATAAGAACAATATCTTCGGATACTAAAGTTAGCATAGTTGCTATGTTATTATCTATCTCGCAGTGATAAGTACCTTCATCAACAGCAGGATCAAAAGCATCTATAGTATATGAATCACTTTCAGCTCCCGGAATAAGTACTCCATCAAGATACCACTGGTAAGTATTCTGAGTTCCGCCAACAGTAACAGAAATAGTTATTGCCTCACCAAAAAGCAAAGTGTGTTCTTCGTAAAGGCCAACCTTTGCTTGGGGGGAGTAACTGAATTCACTGGCAGCAACAGCTATATTAGGCTCAAGAGCATCAAAATGCAATCTGTTATTCTGAACTCTCAATATATCCATTGAAGCACAGGCAGATAAGTCAGGCATGTTGGTAAACTCATTATTTCTTATTATCAAATCTGTTATGCTGGTTAGATTCTGAAAAGAAGCAGGGACAACTCCTGTAAAACTATTTGTCTGCAATTGCATTATTTGCAAACTTGTTAAAGAACCAAGCTCCGTTGGTAATGTACCACTTAAATCATTATCATTTAAATCCAATCTGCTAAGGTTTATCAAACCATCAATTTCAACAGGAATACCACTTGTTAGAGAATTATTGTTCAGCCTAAGTTCAATCAATTCAGGAAAATCACCAATTTCAGCAGGAATAGTTCCAACGAGGTTGTTACTTTGAAGATTAATTTGAGTAACATGGCCGCCACTTACAATCAAACCAGTCCATGCATCAGTAACATCATTTTCATCACCGGTAAAATCCCAATTATCATTATTTGTCCAGTTATTACCATCTGTGGCATTATAAAGAGCTTCTAAAGCTTGGTATTCGGCTACTGTAACCTGGGCTTGTGTACTGTTAGATATAAAAATTGAAAATAAAAAGGCTACAAAAGCAAAAGGATAGATTAATTTTTTCATTTTATTCTATTTAGCAAATCAAAACACTATCGAGGCTGAAGATATATTTTGATTCAATTGAAAATCATATTAATTACTAATTCAAAGTTAAGTAATTTTAACAATTATGCTAATTGAAAATTCACAAATTAATAAATGATTCCGGTAATTGTTTTAATTTTGAACGACAAATAATTATTAAATTAGGAAACATCCAAATAAAATTTATTTAAGACAATACATTTTTTTATGAATAAAAAAGCAGAAAAATATACAAGGCCGAGCTGGGATGAGTATTTTATGGAGATAGCTCATACAGTCAGCAAGCGTGCAACATGCGATCGTGGCAGAAGTGGTTGTGTTATAGCTCGAGAAAGGCAAATCCTTGTAACAGGATATGTTGGGTCACCTAAAAACCTGCCACATTGTGATGACGTTGGACATCAAATGAAAAAGATGTTACATGAAGATGGCAATGTGACCATGCACTGTGTCAGGACGGTACATGCTGAGCAAAATGCCATTTGCCAGGCTGCAAGGCTGGGCATTAGCATTGAAGGAGCTACGCTATACTGTAGAATGACTCCCTGCCGGGTTTGTGCAATGTTAATTATCAACTGTGGTATTAAAAGAGTTGTTTGTGAAAAAAAATATCACGACGGAAAAGAATCTGAAAAAATGTTCAAGGATGCAGGAGTATCTATCGAATATTTTCATGATGAGATTATGCAATATGATAACCAGAAATAGCTTTATTCAGCAAATATTTTTACTTCTTTTTCTCCTTTTTCATTAACAAAACCTCTGAACATTGCAGAAGTATTAAATATCATTGCAACATTACCATCTTTATCAACAGCTATTATACCACCATTGGCATTCTGCTCTACAAGCCTGCCATTAATAATTGAATTAGCTGCATCTTCTAAAGCAATGTTTGAATATTTCATTTGGGCAGCTATATCATAAGCTATAACATTCCTTATAAAATACTCTCCATGTCCTGTTGCAGAAACAGCACAAACATCATTATCAGCATAGGTGCCTGCACCAATAATCGGGCTATCACCAATACGTCCGTACCTTTTTGCCGTCATTCCGCCTGTTGATGTGGCGGCAGCTAAATTTCCATTAATATCCATAACAACGGCCCCTACTGTTCCCATTTTATTATCTTCCGGTAAATAGCCCTGGCTGCGCTGCAAAGCTTCCTTGTATTGATCCCATCGCTTTTGGTCAAAAAAGTATGACGGATCAACAATTTCCACACCACGTTCATAAGCAAATTGCTCTGCTCCTTTACCAACAAGCATGACGTGAGGTGAATTTTCCATTACTTCCCTTGCAGCATTTATTGGGTTTTTTATCCTGGTTACACCGGCAACAGCTCCGGCATTCCGCGTTTTACCGCACATGATTGAAGCATCAAGTTCATTTTGGCCTTCTATATTAAAAACTGCACCTTTACCGGCATTAAACAAAGGCGAATCTTCAAGAATATTTATAACAGCCACAGCTACATCCAACGCATCTTCTCCGGCTTCTAACATTTCGCCGCCTGTATTCAAAGCTATTGTTAATGTGCTCAAATATTCATCGACCTGTTCATCTGTTAAATTTTCCCTGGGAATATTTCCGGCACCACCATGAATTACAAGAGTATATTTTTCTGAAGCATTTAACTTGTTCATCAAAGAAAATACAATACAAAAAAACAAAACAAACTTAAAAAGCAGCTTTCCAGTCATGCTAATAAATTTTATAATAAAAAAGAAAACTATTTTTCTTCATTAACCTTCTGGAGTTCTTCCATCACCTCTTCAGTAATATCTAACTCAGGATTAGCAAATAATATTCCACCACCGCGGGCGTACCCGAATATCAGGTCATAATCTTTATCTGAATTGAACCTCTCTAAAAATGCTGAAATACTGTCAGTAAGCTGAGTTTGCATCTCCATTTCTTTTGCAAGAAGTCTTTCTGAATAAATTTCATTTAACTCATATAGCTCTTGCTGGGCAGCCATTAGCTCTTGTTCTTTCTGTTGTGCATTATCAGCAGAAATTGCCGAAGTTTGTACATCCCTCTGAAATTTTTCAACTTCTTCCTGGAACTTTCTTTGCTTGCGGGAAAATTCATTCTCCATTCTTCTTCTTTCTGCATCAAGTTCAGTTGTCAGCACATCCGACAAATAAAAATTATCAATAAGATCATCGCTGTCAACATATGCAACAGAAAGTAATTTTTCTTCAATTCTTTCCTTTTTATCAGCATCTTTACCGTTACCTGAAATTGTTGTTTTCCCCATTGTAAAAAACATTATATATAATGCAATTAGGCCAATAAGTAAAACGATATTCAAGCCGGCAACAATAAATGGGAATCTGTTCTTTATACTTTGATTTTCCAGTTTGTCGTGTTTATTATCTATGCTTTCCATTTTTTATTTTTTTTTAATTAATGTATGATCTGATTAGTTACCCATTTCTGATAAAAATTTGATTCTCATAAGCCTTATTTCCTCTTCTGTAAAATCATCTTCACCCAGTTCTGCAAGGGCTTCAGCAAAAGAATCGGTTTCTGCAGTAGTAAAGTACTCAAATATCTCGTCTTGTTTGTCAATTTCGATAACCTGATTTATATAATAATTAATATCTATTTTTGTACCTGAAGCAACAATGCTTTCAATTTCAGCTATCAGCTCGTCAAGTTCTATACCTTTAGTAAATGCGATATCTTCAAGGGGGATTTTTCTATCTATATTTTGAATAATGTAAACCTTAAGTCCGGATTTATTGACCACAGATTTAACTATCATATCCATTGGCCTTTCAACTTCATTTTCTTCAACGTACTTTGCAATCAAATCAACAAAAGGCTTTCCGAATTTCTCAGCTTTCCCTGAGCCAACACCTGTGATTTGCTTCAGTTCGTTTATATTAACCGGATACTGAATCGCCATATCTTCCAAAGAAGGATCCTGGAAAATCACAAAAGGCGGCAAGTTATTTTTCTTAGCAATTTCTTTTCTGAGGTCTTTCAGTAATGCAAACAAGACTTTATCGCTTGCACTTGTTTTTTGCGCTCCTCTTTCGATGGCCTCATCATCCGGATTATTATAATCATGATCTTTACTAAGCTTAACAGATTTAGGCTCTTCAAGATACTTTTTACCTTTCAAAGGAACTTTTAGCAGGCCGTAATTCTCAATGTCCTTTTCCAGTAGTCTCTCAACAAGACTTTGTCTTATTACGGCATTCCAAAATTTTTCATCCTGATCTGCGCCTTTACCAAAAACCTCAAGTTTATTATGTTTACAGGATTTGATTGTTGCAGTATTTTTTCCCATAAGAATGTTTATTACATGTTTTGCGTTAAAAATTTCTTTTATTTCAAGTACAGTTTCTAATAATAGGCAAATATATTCTTTTCCTTCAAATTTTTCTTTAGGATATAAACAATTATCACAAGTTCCGCAATTTTCGTTTACGTAATTTTCACCGAAATAGTTTAATAATACTTTTCTTCTGCATATTGAGGTTTCAGCATAAGCCACTGTTTCATATAGCAACTGCATGCCAATCTCCTGTTCTGCAACAGGTTTTCCTTTAAGAAATTTTTCCAGTTTCTTTATATCTTCATAAGAATAGAATGCAATACAGTTTCCTTCTCCGTCATCTCGTCCTGATCGGCCTGTTTCCTGGTAATATGCTTCAAGGCTTTTCGGTATATCATAATGGATTACAAATCTGACATCAGGTTTGTCAATGCCCATACCAAAAGCAATTGTAGCAACTATAACGTCAACATTTTCCATTAAAAACTTATCCTGGTTACCTTTCCTTGTTCCACCCTCCAGTCCGGCATGATAAGGTAAGGCCTTTATACCATTTACTTGTAAAGTCTCTGCTATTTCCTCAACTTTTTTCCTGCTAAGGCAATATATAATACCTGATTTACCTTGATTATTTTTTATATACCTTATTATATCCTTAATAGCGTTATCTGTCTTAGGCCTGACTTCATAATACAGGTTTGGCCTGTTAAAAGAAGAAATAAAAGTAGTTGCACCAAGCATGTTTAAGTTTTTCCTGATATCCTGCTGCACTTTTGGAGTTGCGGTTGCAGTTAGGGCAATAATAGGTACAGGTTTATCAAAAGCATTGATTATAGGCCTCAGCCTGCGATACTCAGGCCGGAAATCATGCCCCCACTCCGAAATACAGTGAGCCTCATCAACAGCAAAGAAAGAGATATCTATTTCTTTTAAAAATTCTACATTTTCAACCTTTGTTAAAGATTCCGGGGCAACATATAATAACTTCGTTATTCCATCTCTTAAATCCTTTTTAACTTGTAATACTTCACTTTTTGACAGAGAAGAATTCAAAACATGAGCAATGCCATCATAGCTTGCAAAATTCCGAATTGCATCAACCTGGTTCTTCATCAGTGCAATAAGAGGAGACACAACTATAGCAGTACCTTCGCTTATCAATGCAGGCAACTGGTAGCACATAGATTTTCCGGCACCCGTTGGCATAATTACGAAAGTGTCTTTACCTTTTAAAAGATTTTGAATGATTATTTCCTGATCGCCTTTAAACTTACTATATCCGAAGATTTTTTTCAATAATTCTCTTAATGAAACATCACTCTTTGTTTCCATTCTCCAACTTTATTAATAAAATCAATACATTTGTAACGTAAATTTAGCATTTATATATATCAGCACAAAATTATATCTATTAATTTTTTTATTTTTATGAATTGTGAAAAATACAGAGATAATCAAACAAACTGCAAAGAATACTATCAAGCTCGAAGCTAATGCGATAAGCAAACTGGAAGAGTTTATTAATGATGATTTTGCTATTATTATAAACAAAATTTTCACTAGTAAAGGACGCATAGTTATTACCGGAATTGGTAAAAGTGCAATAATTGCTTCCAAAATTGTTTCAACATTAAATTCTACAGGTACTCCTGCGATTTTCATGCATGCTGCTGATGCAATACATGGAGACCTGGGAATAGTTCAAAAAGAAGATATCGTAATGTGCATTAGCAACAGCGGGAATACCCCGGAGATAAAAGTGCTTGTGCCAATGTTGAAAACACTGGGAACATGCCTAATCGGTATGACTGGCAATCTTAATTCATTCCTGGCAATTCAGAGCGATTTTATTATAAAAACCTCTGTAGATGCAGAAGCATCACCGGGTAATCCTGCACCCACTACAAGCACAACAGCACAACTAGTCATGGGTGATGCAATGGCTGTATCCTTGCTTCAATTAAGAGGCTTTTCACAGGAAGATTTTGCCAGGTATCATCCCGGAGGATCACTGGGAAAACAACTATATCTTAAAGTTGATGATTTGTATATGTATAATGAAAAACCACAGGTAGATATTAATTCCGATATCAGGAATGTTATAATCGAAATATCTGCAAAAAGATTAGGATCAACTGCTGTGCTGGAAGGTAATAAGGTAGTTGGAGTTATTACAGATGGAGACTTAAGAAGGATGCTTGAGAAAAAATTGAACTTTTCAACCCTTAAAGCTAAAGACATTATGGGTAAAAATCCAAAAACAGTTTCTCCTAAAACCATGGCAGTGGATGCGTTACAAATTATGAGAAATCATAATATAACTCAGTTAATAGTAGAAAATAATGGTGAGTATTTAGGCGTTCTACATTTGCATGATATTCTCCAGGAAGGAATTATTTAAATAATTATTAAGAAACTAAGATATTGCATGTATAACATTATTAATTGTATAATAACAAAAACCATGGTGATAAATTGGAATTTGGCAGTGACAGTGAACAATGGGCACCCATCACCCATCACCCATCACCCATCACCCATCACCCATCACCCGTCACCCATTACCAAACTAAAAAACAATGAAACTATATACAAAAAATCTTGTAAAGAAATATAAAAACAGGGCTGTAGTAAACCATGTTTCAGTATCTGTTGACCAGGGAGAAATAGTTGGGCTTTTAGGCCCAAACGGAGCAGGAAAAACAACTACTTTTTACATGATAGTGGGTTTAATAAAACCACTGGAAGGAAATATTTTTCTTGGTGAAGAAGATATAACAAAACTACCCATGTATAAAAGAGCACAAAAGGGAATTGGGTATTTAGCACAAGAGGCCAGTGTTTTCAGAAACCTGAGCGTAGAAGACAATATTAAAGCTGTTTTGGAATTCACAAAAAAAAGTAAACAGGAACAACATAATAAATTAGAAGAACTCCTGGATGAATTTGGATTACAGGCAATCAGAAAGAGCAAAGGCAATACTCTGTCTGGCGGTGAAAGAAGAAGAATTGAGATTGCACGCTCATTAGCTGTTGACCCGAAATATATTTTGCTGGATGAACCTTTTGCCGGTGTTGACCCAATAGCTGTTGAAGATATACAAACAATAGTAAAAAAATTAAAAGAAAAAAATATTGGTGTTTTGATAACAGACCACAACGTTCATGAAACTCTAAATATCACTGACAGGGCGTACTTATTGTTTGAAGGTAAAATCCTTAAATCAGGTACTGCCGAAGACCTTGCTATGGATGAAGAAGTAAGAAGGGTTTACCTTGGCGAAAGTTTCAAACTCGACAGATAAGAAAACGTGTTAAGTTATTTTACTTTAGATTTCAACCATCGATGCTCTTATATGCCATTTATGGTAAACTTTTTTTTAAACCATTTAAGGCATATAAGGAACATATAAGAAAAGAGTCTATTACTTAACCTTAACCTTAACCTTAACCTTAACCTTAACCTTATCAATCCATAGATATTAAACAAACAGCCTGTGCGCTTATTCCTTCACCTCTTCCAATAAAACCAAGTTTTTCTGTAGTTGTTGCTTTTATGCTTATTATATCAGGCTCTATATTTAAAACATCTGATAATGCTTGCTGCATTTGGGGAATATATGAAGATATTTTAGGATTTTGAAGACTTACAACCGAATCAATATTTACTATTGTCCACTTATTCTCTTTAAGCAGTTTGTCAACTTTCTTTAAAAGCTTTTTACTGTCAATGCCTTTAAAGTTGTCATTATTATCGGGGAAATGCTTGCCTATGTCTCCCATACCGGCGGCTCCCAGCAGAGCATCCATAATCGCGTGTATTAATACATCAGCATCAGAATGACCAACTGCTCCTTTTTCAAAAGGTATATCAACACCTCCAATAATTAATCGGTGGCCTTCTTCTAAGCGATGTACATCATAACCTATGCCTACTCTTATATCCAAAATAGCTTTGTTATTAAAAAAAATTTCACCAGGAAACTACTGTTTATCTTTATTGCTGAGCAACACCAAAAGCATTAAAATCAAATGACAATGATATTCTCATAGTATTTTGCAATGGGCTAAGCGTTCCAACAGGAACAAGATAGCTAAAATCAAGTCCTAAAACGCTGTATTTCAAGCCCAAACCTAAAGTAAAATACTTACGATTACCTTTTAGCCTATGCTCATTAAAATAACCGGCTCTTAAAGCAAATTGCTTATCATATACATACTCCAACCCGGCTGAATAAGTAATTTCATTCATATGCTCACTAAAACCTCCCGGTGCCGTCGAGAAAGAATTAAACATACCTGCAACAACAGACATTTCTTCTATTTCTTCCCTCCTCTCGGGATTTGGAGTAGGTACAAGCAATTTATTAAGGTCAAGCATTACAGCAAATTGATTATACTCATCAAGGTCAAAAAGCAATGAAGGCCCTAATCTAAGGTTGATAGGAATAAAATTCGCATTAATATCGTCTGTGTAAGATATTTTATTACCTATATTTGAAATATTAACACCAAAAGCTAATAATGCAGGCGTACTTAATTCTAACTCTCTCTTATAATATACGGCAACATCAGCTGCAACTGCCGTGCCGGGCCTGGTTTCTATTGTACCACCACCAACGTACTGTCCCTGGGTTAAGTCGGAATAAATATACCTTACTGCAACAGCACCGGATAAGTTCTCGCTTAATAATCTTGAATATGCTACATCAACAGCCAACTCATTTGGTTTATAGATCCCGGTTGGAACAGCATTTTCATCGGTAAATTGAATTTCTCCCAATGAAAAATAAACCAATGAAGCAGCTACAGTCTGTAATTCATCGAGCTTATAAAAACCGCTTAAATATGATAAGCCTATATCATTAACAAGATTTCTCAACCATGGGGTATAGCTTATTGCTGCACCAAAATCAGCTTCCATAAAAGCATATTTAGCCGGATTCCAATGCATTGAGAAAACATCAGGTGTTGAAGAAACACCGGCGTCTCCCATTGCACCTGCACGCGCATCAGGTGTGATCATAAGAAATGGAACTGCTGTGGTTACTGTATTCACTTCGTCATCATCCTGGGCACTCAAATTAAAGCTTAATGCAATTAACAGAATAAAACTAAAAACTACTTTAAACAAATTATAATTCATATCTGTATTTTTTGAATAATTATATTAATATGAAAATCAACAAATTAACTATATTATTTTTAAAGAATTTGAAAAAATAAAAGAAGGCGCAAATATAACGATAAATTAAAAATCATATTGCAAAATATTGTCTTCCAAAAAATTATTTTAATTATTTATCTTATTATTACCAATCTGTTTGAGCCGGAAACCTTTCCACCGCGTTCTGTACTCACAACTATTCTATATATATAAACACCACTATCTATAGGCCTGCCGCCATTATCATTTCCATCCCAGTGTATTGGCGGTGATTGATAACCGTAGGATAATATATTTTCTTGCAGATTTTTTATAAGCTGACCACTTAGATTATAAATATCTATACTAACATGCAGTTCTTCAGCAGGCAAATTATGTTTAAAAACAAAATTTGTGTATATATTAAACGGATTAGGATAATTCATTATTTCATATAAAGCAAGCTCGGCAGAGCTACTAACAACAAAATTTATAGATTCTTCCGAAAAATTATTATGAACATCCCATGCTCTTAGTGTTACTTTATGATTACCATCCGGCAAACTATAAAAGGGGTATGCGATTTTACCGCTTTTATATGTATCAAGGTCAGCTTCATAATACTGGTTCAAAACGATAGAGTTGGCTCTGTCATCATTTAAAAATGCTATAAGTCCGTGTCCGATATTTCCTGTAACGTTAATGCCACTTTCATCAAAAAGGAAAGATAGCAAGACCGGATTCTCATCAGTATTATCACCTGAGACAAAAGTTGTATCATTCATAAACAAATTAATAACCGGCCCTTCATTATCCGGCTCATAATCTAATGAAGTTCCACCTACAACAAAATCAAAACTATATCCGGATGCATCAATCATTCCGTCATCGGCATAGTAGCTCAACTTTCCTTCGCCATAAGAATAAACAATATCTTTAGGAACAATAAAGGAGAAAGAAAACTCACCATTATTTACACTGGCTTTACCTTTATAAATGATAGAGTTTTGCATTAAAAATGTATCAGAACTACTGCCCGGATCATTTCCGTATGTGGTATAAACCTTAGATTTATCATAAACTTTTGGAAAAACAACTCCATTGTAGTTTTCTGCAAGATTCCCATATTCATCAGCAATATAACCGTTAACAGTAACTTCCTGGAAAGCCCTTATAGTATCCGGCAAAGACTCAGTAACTACCTGGTACCTGGGATAAGCCATTTGCATGGATGGGTCACCCAAAAGAACGAAATTTTTAACATTATCGGAAGATGTTTTTGACAATCTCAAAAGATCACCTAATCTTGGCATCTTTCCATCTGCCATTTCAACAAAAGCATTATTGAAAAACCTTTCATTAAGCGTAAAATTCGAACCCGACCATGCCAGTCTTGTAGTTGTAAAAAGGGCAATTGCGCCGCCTTGATTTTTCAGGAATATTCTTACACCTGCAGAAAGATCTTCAGGAGAGGGTATATCAAAAGCACTAAACTCACAAGTTGCTGTCATAAAAACCGGCATATTATATTTATTGTTCCAGGTGTTAATATCAGCAAAAGTGACTACACGTTCATGAGCCAGCCCCAGTTTACCGCCATGCCCGATATAATTAACAAGCAAAGCACCTTGATTTACCCTGTTGTTAATAGACTTATTTACCTCCGGATACCGTGAGCCTCCTGCCATTGTAATTTGCTCATAGGAGTCAAGATATATTTTTTCAACATTATAAACCGGGTACTCGTTTTCCAGTATTTCGGCCAATTTTTCTGAGTCTTTGTAATGAGTGTTATTATCTTCATCATCGGCTATCAAACTAATTAAGTTTCTCCAATCTGCATAATTTGATATTTTTCCTACCCATTGCAGATCATCACTACCCGGTTCCCAACCTTCAATACGCTCATCATACCTGATTATTTTATCAACAATATCCTCTGCTTGCTCAGCAGTTCTAACAGGCAAACGGCCTATCCCAATATCCAAAATACCGGCAGCTCCTTCTCCTTCGTCATCATCTAACAAACCATAGTAGTCATCTGTCATCCAGGATTCACTTTTATTTAACGAAGATTCTGTTTGAAAAGTAGGAATAAAATTGCCACCATAATCCAGTATATCTCTGTTATCATAAGTTCCATTCCCAAAGAGTAAGAGATACTTCGGATAATTATCACCTCCATCGGCATTGTCATAAAACATTTTCATGAAATTCCTTATTGCCGAAATATCTTGAACTCCTGATGAAAATTCATTATAAACTTGTTGTGGGGAATATATGGCTGAAGAAATGCCATCATTTTCGTATCTGAAATCGGCAAGCCTTTCAGCTTCATCTCTAAACTCATCAGGACAAATGATTATCATATCTACATTTGCAGCGGCATGCAAATTTTGATTATTTACTTTTCCTTTTAATGAAGGTGTTAGAAATGCTGTTCCATTATATGCTACAAACTCTTTTATCTCTTCCGTTTCAACCTTAAAAGAAGCCTGACCACCTGAAATACTATATTCTTGTTCCACAATATTATATGTATCACTAACATCCCATATTGTAATTTGACTATCAGCATTATTCATTGAGAACTGCGTTATATTGTTAACACCAACAACATTTGCATTTCTGAATTGCATCTGGGAACCATGAAAAATCAGTTTCCTGGTAGCATTAACCGCGATATAATTTAGCCAGCCCCTGGCACCTGTTTCAGAACGATTATATTTTAAATCAACTGTAATATTACTTCCTGTTCCCGGAAAAAAATAAATACTCCCGTTTGCACCCTTTGCATAAAAAGAAGTAACTGCTGTAGGATTAATGGGTTGAACATAAATATTTCCGCTAGTACTTCCGGATTTTAAAGTAAAAGTACTTCCAACAGATGATCTTGCTGCAACATCGGCTGTCACATAAACCTTTTCAGAGTTATCGATATTTGGGAAGCTAAAATCAAAGCTTCTTTCTAATGTCACATCAAATAATTCTCCATACCAAATACGTCCACTGCCAATAAGATTATATAAATCCCTTTCATGAAAAGCATAATCCTGAAAGGTGGTTGCCTGGTGAGTTGCTGCATCTGGAGTTGATGGCCTTGATTGTATTCGCTTTCCTGAGTCGGCATTGGTAGTTAGAAAATAACAGCTTTCCTCAGCATACAAATGCATTTGATGCCGGAACAAACTCTGTTCTTCATCATAATATACTTCATGGGGCGACTCTCCATAAAAAAGGATATAATCACTCTGTCCAAAATTACCGGAGGAGCCGGAAACATAAATCGCATTCTCTATAAGGTCATCCGGCCTTTCTTCTTCATTTGACTCAGGTAGCATCCCACCGCCGTTTCCGTATATTGCAATCTTGGATTTCTGCACCTGGGCGGGGTCAATTCCCATTTCCACCAAATCATTATAATCTAACTGATAAACACCGGATTTATCAACACACACCTTGTACCAATCACCTGAAGCTAAAACAGAATTGTCTGCATATTCATGTTTAGGCACATAAGTTAACTCTGAGTCATAAATATATTCATAAGCTATACTGAATGACAATAGTTTCTCATAAGAATCACTAATCTTATTATATCTTACCGGTACCAATACGTAATTTAGGCTGCTTTTCTTCCTTGCAGTTTCAAAAATCCTTTGCTGAGAAAAGTTTTCCTCTTTATAGCCAAGCTTTTTAAGGAAACTTTCTTCTTTTGCAGTAACATTTATTATTTCTCCCGGTATAAGTTCAATTTCAGGCCTGAAATGTGGTATATCAAGTGAAAACTGATGAGAAAAAACTTCAATTCCCTCCGGATTACCAATATATGAAGATTCTTTAAAGCTAAGATAGTCTATTGAATTATTTTCATCTATCACATATGATTTAACTCCCTCCCATTTAATATCAAAATATAATGTGTCAGATTCAAAAGCATTTGAATATTGTGAAGAAAATATCGTTATTAAAACGAATATAAGAAAGAAGGAAGATATATTATAATTACGCTTCACAGTTAAATAAGTATAGTAAAAACTAAGTAAGCTTTCATTATTAAAATTTCAAAATAGTAATAATGTAAATATGTAACAAAATTATAATTTTGCTTTTTCTTAAAAACATAATATTTTTACAAACGCTAAAAAAAACAGAATATTACTTAAAGTTATTATCAATATTTAGCTTATGTTTGTATTAATATTGTAATTTTCCAAAGCTATACTAATTGAACGGAGAAATATTATATATTGTTCATATAGATAGTTTTCTAATACTTTAAAAATGAAAAACTACAAAAAATTACTAACGGCATTTTTATTAATAAGCACAATATCACTCTTTTCATCAGTTGACACAAAAGCTCAGGATGCTATATTTTCACAGTTTTATGCAAATCCTTTATATTTAAACCCGGCATTTGCGGGTACTCAATGTACAAATATAAACCTGAATTACCGAAACCATCCATGGCCAACTTTTGGCACATTTTCAACATATAGTGTTTCTTATGACACAGATGTTCCTGTCTTATCAGGTGGCTTGGGTATAATGGCTTTTGCAGACAGGCAAGCAGGATTGCTGGCAACCTATTCTGTAAGCGGAGTTTATTCATATCATTTAAGCCTTTCTGATAAATATTCAGCAAGTCTTGGAGTTAAAGCAGGTTATTACAGGAAAGAACTAAACTACGAGAATTTAATTTTTGCTGATCAATATGATCCATACAGTAGCACAAATCTTCCAACGCAAGAATCTCCACCGCAACAAAGCAGCAGATATAACGTTGATTTTGCTGCGGGTGTTTTGGTCTTTTCAGATTTCCTGTTTGGTGGTGTATCAGCATACCACTTATCGCAACCGGACATGGGTTTTTACCAGGCTGAAAGATTACCAATCAAAATGACCGCACATTTAGGATTTAACTTATTATCATCAAACAACAATACCGGATACCGGGATGACAAAAGCTTATCGATTTCACCAAATATTATATATCAAAGGCAACAACAGTATCAAAGGTTGAATGTAGGCGCTTATTTCGATTATTGGGTTATGACTTTTGGTTCATGGTTAAGGTATGATTTTAAGAATAATTATTATTTAATTTTTCTTGCAGGCATAAATCAAGGTAATTACCGCATAGGCTACAGCTATGACTACTCATTATCAGGCCTTTATGGAGTTATGACCGGCGTGCATGAAATCAGTGTTTCACTGAAATTTAATTGTAGAACAAAAAAATCAAAATATCGTATACTAAATTGTCCAACATTTTAGTTATTTTTGTGAAAATTCATTAAATTGATAGTATTATGACAAGGAATTCCAAAAGCTTGACAGTAATTATTTTCTTTCTTTTCGCGGTAATGTTAATGTCATCGTGTAAAAAAGAATACTCCTCAACAACCGGGTGGCATTATAATGACCCACAAACCGGAGGTTTTGAGGTAATCTCATATCCAGGACAAGAAACAGGCCCCGGCTTAGTCTTTATTGAAGGTGGTACCTTTGTGATGGGAAGAACAGAACAAGATGTTATGTTCGACTGGAACAATATTCCACGCAGGGTTACTGTTGCTTCATTTTACATGGATGAAACAGAGGTTAGAAATCTTGATTATGTTGAATATTTATACTGGGTTAGCAGGGTGTTTGGAGACACATATCCTGAAGTATATGAAAATGCTCTTCCTGATACACTTGTATGGAGAGACCGATTAGCTTATAACGAACCCTATATATATGACTACCTGAGGCATCCTGCCTACAGAGATCATCCGGTTGTTGGCGTTAGCTGGAGACAGGCATCGGATTATGCTCTATGGAGAACCGACAGGGTTAATGAAATGATATTGATTCGTGAAGGTATCCTTGATTGGGATCCGGATCAGGTTAATGAAAGAAACTTTAATACAGAAGCATATCTGGTAGGGCAATATGATGGATTAGTCCGAGATAATATGCCCGACCTTGACCCAAGAGGAACTGGCGAAAGAAGAGTGCGCAGAGAAGATGGTATGTTGCTCCCTGCATATAGGTTGCCTACTGAAGCTGAATGGGAATTTGCTGCTCTCGGGCTTATAGGTAATACTGTTTATGAGAGAATAGTAGAAAGAAGAATGTATCCTTGGGACGGACATAACATCCGCAGCTCACAAGGTAATTCTATGGGTGACTTTATGGCAAATATCCAAAGAGGCCGTGGTGACTTAATGGGGGTTGCCGGAAATTTAAATGATGCTGCTGATATTACTGCACCGGTTTACGCATATTGGCCAAATGATTATGGCTTATATAATATGGCAGGTAATGTTAGTGAATGGGTTAAAGATGTTTACAGGCCAATTTCTCATGAAGATGTTTCCGATTTCAGGCCATATAGAGGTAATGTATTCGAAACTTTAGCTACAGACGAAGAAGGTGAAGTACTGCCAAAAGACAGCTTGGGTAGACTTATTTGGGAAGATGTTTCTCTTGAAGAAAATGCTACAAGAAGAAATTACAGGTATGCTGATAATATTGGTTATCGTGATGGCGACCATGCTTCCAGTATTTACTTTGATGATGAAGACATGGCAAATCAACCTGAGAAACTAATGTATGAGTATGGTGTAACTTCATTAATCAATGATGAATCCAGAGTTTACAAAGGAGGAAGCTGGAGAGACCGCGCTTATTGGATAGTGCCGGGAACAAGAAGATTCCTTGATGAGAGTGAATCTACAAGCACAATTGGATTCCGATGTGCCATGAACAGAGTTGGAAGCTCTGTAGGTGGCTACTAATAAAATAATTCTTAATAAAAAAACCCATTTGTTAATTACAAGTGGGTTTTTTTTATTTATTCTTAATCAATATACAAAATCATTCATATATTTGATAAGATTTTTAAATTAATATATTTCTAGCAGTGGAGTTATCATTGGAATCAGTTCAGCAATTAATCAACGAAGGCTATAGAATTTGTACAGACAGCAGGCTAGCTTCAGAAAAAAGCCTGTTTTTTGCTCTAAAAGGAGAAAGTCATAATGGGAATGATTTTGCATTGGAGGCTTTAAACAATGGTTGCAAATATGCCATCATTGATGAGAAAATCAGCAAGGAGGATAAGCGATTAATAAAAGTAGATAACGTACTGAGTTTTCTTCACAAAATTGCAAAAAACCACCGAAAACAGTTTAATATACCTGTTTTTACCATAACCGGCTCTAATGGCAAAACTACCACTAAAGAGCTGATTAGCAAAGTCCTTTCTGAAAAGTATAATGTTCTGTCGACTAAAGGAAACCTTAACAATCACATCGGAGCACCACTAACTATTCTACAGCTAAATCCTAAGCATCAGTGCGCTGTTATTGAAATTGGCGCAAACCAACCCGGCGAAATAAAAATGCTAAGTGATATTATTTGTCCTACTCATGGTATAATAACAAACATAGGAAAAGCTCACCTTGAAGGTTTTAATGATATTGAAACTATTATAGAAAACAAAGCTGCTCTGTATGAATCTCTTATTAATAATGACGGAGTAATTTTCCAACGAGGAGAAAATAGAATATTAAAGGATTTAACAGGCAATTATTTAAATGTAATAACTTATGGCGACCATCCCTCGGATATGGTAGAAGGCAATATTAGAAGTCACACTCCATACCTCACTATTGACTACAAAAACAATTGCAATATTGGTAAGTGCAAAATAAAATCAAAAAGTACGATAAGCACACAAATTACAGGAAGCTTTAATTTCGAAAATATTCTTGCTGCAATAACCACAGGATTATACTTTGGCATACATCCTGACAATATTAATAATGCAATAAGCTCATATGTGCCGGAAAATAGCCGATCTCAAGTAATAAAAACAGAAAACAACCTGATATTGCTTGATGCATATAACGCAAATCCTACAAGTATGTTAGCCTCACTTGAAAGCTTTTTAAGCTTTGGACATGAACCAAAAACGATTATTTTAGGTGATATGTTGGAAATGGGAAAATATGCTGAAAGTGAACATGAAAAAATAATTAAGTGGATTAATGGAAATAAGTTTAATAAAGTTATCCTGATTGGTGATGTATTCTATTCATTTAGAAATAAGTTTGATAAATATACTTATTTTAAAAATGTTCACGATGCTTCATCCTGGATAACTAATAATCCTGTTTCTGGAAATACAATATTAATAAAAGGTTCAAGGGGAATTAAGCTTGAGGTTATTTTAGATTATTTATCATAGTTTTTTTTATTGCAAGCATATAGAAAAATCTAAGAAATATTTGACACAATTTTAACAAATAAAATATAATTACAAAAGATGAAGGCCTACAATACTATTGGATTAATGTCCGGAACCTCACTTGATGGCTTGGATATCGCATATTGCAGGTTTAATTATATTGATGAAAAGTGGGATTATGAAATAGTATCTGCCGAAACTATTCCATATGATAATCACTGGGAAGAAAGGTTGAAAAATGCTCAAACCTTAAGCGGTAAAGACCTGATCGTGTTACATAATGATTATGGCAAATATATTGGGCAACAGGTAAATAAATATTTAGCAAAGTATAAAATTTCGAATATTGACTTAATAGCAAGTCATGGGCATACAATATTCCACCAACCAAAAAACCAAATAACCTTTCAAGCCGGCAATCCGGCTTTTTTGGCTGCAGAAACCAAAAACAAAGTAGTTGCCGACTTCAGGTCGCTGGATGTGGCTATGGGCGGGCAGGGAGCGCCATTAGTTCCGATAGGTGACAAGCTATTATTCAGTGAGTTTGATTTTTGCCTTAACCTGGGAGGATTTGCAAATATCTCATTTGTAAAGAATAATAAAACCATTGCTTTTGATATTTGTCCGGCAAATTTTGTTATTAACAAGTTAATTATAAAGAAAAAAATTCCATTAAAAGATTATTTTAATTGTGAAGGTAGTTCGCGTTACTTAAAATGCGACCCCGATGGTTTTATTGCTTCAAAAGGGAAATCGAATATGGAACTACTTGAAAAGTTAAATAATTTGGAGTATTATAAAAGCAAGGGGCCTAAAAGCCTTGGTGAAGAATGGGTGGTGGAAAATATTTGGCCAATTTTAAAATCGTATAACCTGCCTATTGAGAATCTTTTAAACACTTATTATCACCACATAGTAATGCAAATTCAAAATGTTGTAGATAATGAAAAAGGAGAAAAACTGTTAATTACAGGTGGTGGTGCATTTAATAAATATTTAGTAAAACTATTGAAAAGACATCTTGGAAAACAAATTTGTATACCATCAAAAAAAATTATTGACTATAAAGAGGCTTTAATATTTGCTTTTATGGGCTTATTAAGAGTTCTGGAAAAAGAAAACAGTCTTTCCTCAGTAACAGGAAGCTCAGCAGATAATATTGGAGGCCTTGTTTTCATAGGATGAGCAGATATCAAGGCATCTCTCTGGTTATAAATATATAACAAATAAGAATTATCTTCGTTTTATTATCACAAACCAAATAAAAATTACTTTATTAGTATGTTAATT
>JAWOBS010000058.1:0-3629 GCA_046484145.1 Bacteroidales bacterium | reverse complement strand
GTGAATAAATTAAGGTTTATTCTTAATCAAATGGGACAGGGTAAAGTCCCGGAAGAAAACGTGAGGGAATCCAATGATGAAATAGGGGAGATGGCCAAGGCAGTTAACTTTTTGATAAAAGGATTAAAGGATAAATCCAGCTTTGCCTTTGAAATTGGCCGTGGAAATTTTGATTCAGATTTTGAACCAATAAGTGATGAAGATGATTTGGGGCTAGCACTTATTGAAATGAGGGAGAGCCTGCAAAAAGCAAAAGAGGAAGAGGCCAAAAGACGTGTTGAAGATGAAAAAAGATCATGGGCAACACAAGGAGTTGCAAAATTTGCAGAATTGCTTAGACAAAATAACGATAACCTTGAAGAACTTTCATTTAGCATAACAAAAAATTTAGTGAAGTACTTGGATGCTAACCAGGGTGGTATGTTCATCCTTAATGACGATGAGGATATTAAAGAGAAGTTTGTTGAATTGAAAGCCTGCTTTGCCTTTAATAAAAGGAAATTCTTAAAGAAAAAAATCTATTGGGGTGAAGGCCTGGTTGGTACTTGCTTGCAAGAAGGAGAAACAATATTCTTAACCGATATCCCTGATTCATATATTAATATTACTTCCGGATTAGGCGACTCTACCCCCAGGAGTGTATTGATTGTCCCACTGAAATTAAATGATGAAATATTTGGTGTTATTGAAATAGCTTCTTTTAAAGTTATAGAGCCTTTTCAGATTGAATTTGTTGAGAAAATTGCTGAATCTATCGCCTCAACTATCTCAAGTGTAAAAATTAATATTCGTACCACTGATCTGCTACACCAATCTCAGGAACAGAGTGAGGAAATGAGAGCGCAGGAAGAAGAAATGAGGCAAAATATGGAAGAAATGCATGCTACGCAAGAAGAAATGGAGAGAAAAGAATACGAAAATCAAAGTTTCTTTAATGCTATTAATGATTCAATAGGTATTGCAGAAATTAGTATGGATGGTAATATCAGAAGAGTTAATAAGATATTCTGTGATATTACCTTGTTCTCCGAAGGTGAGCTAACTGGTCTTTCTCATACTAAATTTTTTGATAAGTACTTCGTTGAAACTTCTACATATCAGCAAATGTGGAATAATTTGAAAAATGGACAGAGATATAACGGAGAATTAAGCCTGATTAAAAGGAATGGTACTAAGTTTTCTGTTAAAGCTTCTATTAATCCTATAATGAATAAATATAAGGAGCCTGTGAAGCTTATTTTTGTGGTTATCCAGGTTTTGGATAATAATAATTAAACTTTGCCCATAAAGTTTTAAATCTGTTGTTTGTAATAATTGTTATATAAAAAGTAAAATATGTTAGGAATAAACAAATTTTATAAAAAAATCAAAATTCAAAATAAATTACTGCTTTTTATTTTGAGCTTTACAATTATTATTTACCTGGTAGCCTTTAGTTTTATAATATTTGGAGTCAGAGACAAGGTCTTTGAAGATGCAGAGAAGTTAATCCAGGCAAATGCAAGGGAATATGCAAATTTAGTAACTAAGGAGCTAAATTATGATTTCGACCTTACCCAGGGCCTTGGATGGGCTGCACATTCTTTTGAGGAAGTCCCGGAGGATATGTTTTTTGATTTTTATGAAGAAGTTTTGCATGACTTTGTTATTAGAAATACAAACTTCTTTTCTACTTGGATAAGCTGGGAAGTTAATGCTATTGATCCTGAATATGATGTTCCGTATGGTCGCATCAGGCAGACATACTACCGACAGGGAAATCAAATACTTTATAAACAGGATACGCTAAATATGGACGGCGATGATATTGGAAGCTTATATCATAGAGTAAAGGTTGATAAAGAAAACTATTTATCTGATCCCTATTATTATACTTATACCGGAAAGAAAGAGGATGAGGTTTTGGAAGTAAGTCCGTGTATTCCAATATTAATTAATGACCACTTTGCAGGCCTTGCCGGAACTGATATTATTCTAAGCCGTTTCCAGGAACTTACCGAATCTATTAAGCCTTTTGATGTTGGATATACTTTTATCATTTCTAATGATGGCACATATGTAGGCCACCCAAATGAGGCTTTTGTTGGGCAGAATATTGCCGATATGAGAACAGAGTATGTTGACAATCACAATATTGTTGACAGGATAAAAGAGGGAGATTTTTTTACTCATGTTGCTCATGACAGCCAGTTTGGCGGCGACGCCTATGTTGCATATGCCCCTGTATATATTGGAAATACTGAATTACCCTGGGCTGTGGGTACAGTTGTGCCTACTAGTATAATTGTCGAACAAGCCAATATAATATTGCTAAGATCAATAATTGTTGCTCTACTTGGTTTGATAGTTTTATCTTATATAATTTTTCTAGTTTCAAGAAAAATTGCAAAACCTCTGGGTACAATTACAAAAGTATTGGAGAAACTTTCATATGGTGACCTTAAAAACACTGAAAAAATAAAAGTTAACACCTCAGATGAGATAGGTCAAATATCAATTGCTATTAATAGCCTACTGGAAGGACTAACTCATACCGCAAGTTTTGCTAATGAAATCGGGCAGGGTAATCTTGATGTTGATTTTAAATTATTGGGAGAAAATGATAGTATCGGTGAAGCATTGCTTAATATGAGAGAGAGCCTGAAGAAAGCAAGGGAAGAAGAAGAAAAAAGGAAAAAAGAAGACGAAAGAAGAAGCTGGGCAACCCATGGACAAGCATTGTTTGCTGATATTTTAAGACAGGATAATAATGATATGGAAACTCTTTCATTCAATGTTATTAAGAATCTTGTTAAGTATTTAAATGCAAACCAGGGAGGTATTTTTATCCTTAATGATGATAATGAAAAGGAAAAGTTTCTTGAATTAACAGCATGTTATGCTTATGATAGAAAAAAATATCTTGAAAAAACCGTTAAATTAGGAGAAGGGCTTGTCGGCGCTTGCTTTTTGGAAAGAAAAACAATTCATATGAAGCAGGTACCTGAAGATTATATTAGCATCACATCAGGTTTGGGTGATGAGAGTCCATCCGTTATTTTAATTGTCCCTCTGATTGTTAATGAGGAAATATTTGGTGTTGTTGAATTAGCTGCTTTTAAAGATTTTGAAGATTACCAGGTTGAATTTGTTGAGAAAGTAGGTGAAAGTATTGCAAGCACTATCTCCAGCGTTAAGATAAATGTTAAAACCAAGTTCTTGCTCGAACAGTCTCAGCAGCAATCAGAAGAAATGCGTGCCCAGGAAGAAGAAATGCGTCAGAATATGGAAGAAATGCACGCAACGCAAGAAGAAATGGCCAGGAAAGAACATGCATTGCAGCAACAACTGGAACTTAGTAATAAGTTTCTTGCTATACTTGAATATAACGACAGTGGTATTATTCTTAAAGCAAATGACATATATTGTAATATTTCCGGTTATTCAGAGTCAGAGTTGGTAGGCAATCATATTAGTATGTTGTTTGACAATAAGAATTATAAAGAGTCTGAGAGTTATAAAAAGTTCTGGGCTGATATGCATGCAGGAAATACCTCACATTATGTTATCAGGAGAACCGGGAAAGATGGAAATTTCTTTATCTGTAAAGGAATTTCATCCCCTGAGTTTGATGACAGCGGACAACTGAA
>JAWOBS010000231.1:0-3357 GCA_046484145.1 Bacteroidales bacterium | reverse complement strand
CCAAGCTTCAGTCCCTCTCCTAGTCCATCACCAAGCCCCAGTCCGTCACCATTTACAAGTCCTAGTCCGGGCTTTTCACCTGGAACAGGACCTTTCAGATTACCAGGCGAGCCTTCAAGGAGGAAAAGAAAAACAAAGGAAATAGCAGGCAAAAAGCCGGCTCAACCAAGATATGCGCCTTCATTCATAGCGCTTGCTGAAGGAATTACAGCAAGTGAAGATTTTGACCCAAAAAAGTTTAGGGGTTTTGGTTTTGAAATCAGGCCAATAGTTAGATAAGGTGGGGAATATGGAACAAGAAGAACAAGATGAATTTGCAAACATAGGTTTTTCACAACCTCCAATGCAACAGGAGAGCGGACTACAGCAATGGAGGACAAATGTCAAAAGAGACATTAATGAGCTGGCAAACCATTTGGAAGGTAAAGAGTTTGATTCTACTAAAGGCAGATATGAAAATACAGGCTATGGTGTTTGTAATCATAAGGGTGCTGCAGAAGCGCGTGTTTGGCTTAATTCTATTGTTAACACTTCAACAATCCAGGGCTCTATAGATGAGGAAGAATGGAGGAACATAATCTGTCATAGAGCTGAGACACTTATTCAAAGATTATGCAGGCCTACTGTCTATAATAATTTAGGTCTTCAGAATGAAGAGAACAGGACTGAGTTTATAATGAGGCTAGTTAGTTTTGCTTTCCTGACATTAAGCAGAAGTATTGATAATGAGGAAAGGAGAACAATCACAACACAAAGCAAAGAACAGGTATTACAGAGGGTTAGAGACCTTCTGCCTGAAAGAAAAGAAAGTAAAGGATTATTTGGGTGATAAAATATGGTGGGAGCAATTGGAATTACAATAATAATAGGTATAGTGCTGATGATTAGCATTCCGTTTGTTTTGTACAAGCTGGGTGGTGGTGGAAGCAAGAAGAACAATATCAGGTATGTCATTACTCAGACATTTGAGGGCGGAAGCAAGACATATATCCTTACAGGCAGGATAGAGAAATGGAAAAGCGACATTATTGCTGAGCACAAGATAGTCAAAGGCAATCAGGAAATGTCAATAGGCCATTTCCATCAAAAGTATTTGCAACCAAGCAACAATGACAAGTTTTTGATGTACCTTGAAGAGTACGATACTAACCGGTTCAGGCCTATGATGCCAGGCCAGAGCGCGCACAAAGAAAGGGTGCCAAAGCTTGATGATAACAATGATATTGAACGGGATGAAGATGGCAACATCAAATATACTACTCAGGAAGTTAAGGACCTTGAATATGTGCCTAATAATGATATTAACTGGATGATCACATCAGTTGATAGGGTTAGAAAGTTCACTGAGAGCAAGAAAAAATCAACGCCATGGAAAGAATATTTGGTTGGTGCAGGGCTTTTGTTTTTGGTCATTTGCGGTATGTTTGTAAGTTTATATTTCCAGTATGAAATGTTTAATGAGGGCTCAAAAACAATAGGGAAGGCAACAGATAGTTTAGCTAATAACATTGATAAGTTAAATCCTGAAAGCCAGCAGAAAATATTATGGGAGAATATTCAGAGAGCTCTCAAAAATGAGACTATACGAAGTGTAGTCAAGCCAGAACCTGAGAAAGATTCCAATGCCCCACCAGGCGCTGAGTAAAATGGAAAATGGGATGGAAAGTAGAGGTATGGGTACCGGGAATAACGCCGGATTTCGGTACCTGGTGCCCTGCCTCCCCAAAATATTTTGGAACAAGGACGGAGGCCGAAGATTTCCGAAAAAGATTTGTTAAATACAGCCTTGGAGGGGATGCACAAAAGACAAGGATTGTACAGACGGGTAAGCCAAAGCCAAAAGGCTTGTTTTTCCAGACAATTGATGCATTAGCAGGTGAATTTGATGATTAAGAGAATAATGTTATACATTCTAATATTGGTTTCATTAGTTTGTTTTGTGGCAGGCGAGGCACCTTTCAATGAAGCACAAACATCTGATAAAGGACTACAATTTACTTATCCAAAAATATTTTATCATGAGAAAGGAGAATATTTTAACATGGATTTCCATTTATTTAATTCTTCTTCCTTGCCAGTGTATAAAGCTAACTGCACATTACATATTTATGGGGATAATAAAGAGGAATTATTAGATGTAAATATGTTAAACCCTGAAGGCCATTATTTTTTTTATAATGTTTCAGGAGAAATTTTTTCTTACGAGGGAGAGTACCAATATTCTGCATGGTGTAACTCTAGTGAAGGAGAAGGTGGGTTTTTCTCAACTGAGATTGTAGTTGTTGAAAATAGTGTTAAGAGAGTTACTAATACAGCCACAGACCAGTACACAGGCATTGCATTCATGTTGATTATGTCTATAGCTTTGTTTTTAGGAGCCTTCGCTTTAGCTTTAAAGCTTCAGGTGGATGGGGGTAAGGCAAGTGTAAATTACAGTAGAGACCAAAACTGGAAGATACTGCGCAGGGACGGCCTTGTTAAGGTAGTTATGCTTTTTATGTACATGTTATGCAGTATGTTATTTACTGGCTTTACCTATATCACTGCACAATCAATCAGCACAGGCATGCAGCAGTTGGTGTTTGGCTTGTTTATACTTAACCTTGTCGGCTTTATGTGCGTGTTCATATACGCCATATTCCAGCTGACATTATTCCCAATAGGCATTGTAGTTGATTATTATGAGGAAAAAAAGCGTGAAATGTAAAAAAGGTTCAATAGGAGATAAAGTATATCTTATCTATTTTTTTGTTCTTGTTATGCTTTTCCTCGTAATATATGTTTCACAGGTTTTTACTCCAACATGGAACGCGGTGCAGGACGTTACAAAGGAATCAGAAAGGACACAAGATGTGCTTGATAATATTAAGCCGGAAATGGTTAACCAATGGATGGATGTTGCCTTGGTATTTGCATATTTTTCCCTGCAGATTATTATCAGTATATACCTACCAATGAAAGTCCCGTACAACCCAATATATTTGGTTGTGTTGTTTTTTTTTAGTTTCGTGTTGACTTACGCTGTTGCAATACTGAGTAACGTCATATACCCTATAATTGTTGAGATGAACAGCCAGATAGTCCTGACAAAAATCCTTGTTGAATACTGGGTTTTAATTGAGGTTTTTTTCCTGCTGATAATGGGTTTAATAGTCTATTACAAACCTAAAGAACCAAATGATGGTGGAATTAATTATGGATACTAAATAAGAAAGGTGATATTATGAACAAAATCAAAACAAACGCAAAATTTTGGATATTAACTGTTGCTGGGGTACTTATGATGGCTCTGCTAGTTGCAGGAGCGCAAATAACTGGCACTGGATTTTCTGTTGACAATGACGGCGATCTGACCGC
>JAWOBS010000228.1:0-3866 GCA_046484145.1 Bacteroidales bacterium | reverse complement strand
GAACAGTTATTTCAAAAATCTACTATAAAAATTGATAATGTAGAGGTTTCTTTTAAACGTTACCTTTACAAGGATATTAATTTCAAAAACAGATTAATAGCGATATTAGGAGCACGAGGAACAGGGAAAACAACATTATTGCTTCAAATTGCGAAAGGCAAGAAATCTGATGAAATGCTTTATGTTGCTTTAGATGATCTTTTTTTCACAAACTCATCTCTATATGATGTTGCAGACAAATTTTCAAAACTTGGAGGCAAACTGCTGCTTTTGGATGAAGTTCATAAATACCCAAATTGGTCGAGAGAAATTAAATTAATTTTTGACGACTTACCTAAACTGCAAATTATTTTCACATCCTCTTCTATTCTTGATATTTACAAAGGGGAGTCTGACCTTAGCCGTCGTGCTGTAAGTTATACTTTGCATGAATTATCTTTCAGGGAATATTTGTTGTTTTATGAAAAAATTGATTTACCTGTCTTAAGTCTTGATACAATACTAAATAATCACATTGATATTTGCCTTGATTTATTAAAGAAGTTCAAACCATATAAATACTTCAACACATATCTAAAATCCGGAATTTATCCATATTTTGATGGCAATAAAATGGAATATTATCAAAAGATTTTAAACACAGTAAACCTGATTCTGGATATTGATGTTCAAAGCACTCAAAGCATTGATTATAATAATATTGCAAAAATAAAAAAGCTTTTGTATGTTATAGCTTCCAACGTCCCTTTCACTCCAAATATTAGCAAGCTTAGTGAAAAGATAGAAATAAACAGAAATACATTGATTCATATTCTAAATTTACTTGAAAAAGCAGAACTTATTCATACAATTACAAAAAGTAATCGAAGTATAAGTATATTGAGTAAACCTGATAAAATATGGATGCACAATACTAATTTATGCTATGCTATATCAGGTAGTAATCCGGATATTGGCACATTGCGTGAGACCTTTATACTGCAGCATATATCACCTAAGCACTCGGTATCATTACCTGACAATGGTGATTTTCTGGTTGATCAGAAGTATGTTCTGGAAGTTGGCGGCAAAAACAAATCGCTTTCACAAATTAAAGGATTGTCTGACTCATTCCTTGTAAAAGACGAACTGGAAGTTGGAGCCTTCAACAGCATACCTATATGGATTTTTGGTTTTTTGTATTAAATGTACATTACGAACAGGAAACTTCAAGATATTTCTAACACTGCTATATCGAACGAATGTGAGAGGCTCCGTTCTACCCTACTCTTTTGTCTTTTTACTGCCTTCATACAGCGAATAACCATAGAACAAAACCTCCAGCGGACCATTGTACAGTCTGTTCTTTGAAAATGGCTTAAGGGCAATTTTTTTCATAGCCTCTTTTTCAGAGCTGATAATCCAGGCATTATAGCCCATATAATTAAACTTCAGCATTTTGCCAATGTTACCATAAAATTCAGGTAGGTTCCTTTCCTTTAATCTCTGTCCGTAGGGAGGATTTACAATCAGCATACCGGGACCCGGCGGTGGTGAATACTTAAAAAAGTCCTGCCTGAAAAGATTAATTCTACCCAACATATCTGCTCTGAGAATATTTTGCCTGGCATCGCTAATGCTTGTACTGCTGATATCAAATGCTGTAATGTCAAACTTTACATCCTTGACGCTATCTTTAGCCTCATTAACAAGATTATCCCATAATGTTTTATCAAAATCTTTCCAGTTTTGAAAAACAAAATCTTTTCTAAAAGAGCCGGGAGCAGTATTTGTAGCCATCAATGAAGCTTCTATTGCAAAAGTACCACTTCCGCACATAGGGTCTATAAGCGGAATGTCAGGAGAATAATTACCCATCATAAGCAATCCTGCAGCCAGGCATTCATTAATGGGGGCTTCGCCAAGATTGCGCCGGTATCCTCTTTTAAAAAGCGGATCTCCACTGCTATCTAACGACACAGAACAGTTATCTTCAAATATATGTACATTAATTTTTACCTGTGGGTTTTCTGTATCTACAGAAGGCCTTTCTCCGCACTTATCCCTGAAATAATCAGCTATGGCATCTTTGGCTTTTAGGCTTACATAGTGGGAATTGTTAAAAATACTTTTATTGATATTTGATTTTATTGAAATTGTTTTATGAACTTCAAAATGATTATCCCATTCTATCAGCTTCAACTGATCATAAAGGTCATCCTGCTTGGTAATTTTAAAATTAGCTATATCTTTCAGTATCAATAATGCTGTCCTGCTCCAAAGGTTTGTTTTATACATTATACCCGGATCATAGTCATAAGCCACGGCACGATTAAGAATTTCCACATTATTTGCACCTAAAGATTTTAATTCTTTGGCACAAACTTCTTCCATGCCAAAAAAAGTTTTGGCTATCAGCCTGTTTTGCATCATATTTTCTTTCATAAACTACTGGAGTTCTCCGTTAATTATAACGCTTTCAACTTTATTGCTTCCGTATGCATAAGGCATAAATGCATAAGTTGAAATAGGTTTTGTAATAAAGAGGTTTGCCTTTTTACCAACATCAATACTACCGAGAGTATCTTCAACTCCCATAGCATAGGCGCCATTAATAGTAACGGCATTAATAACCTCTTCAGGTATCATTCTGAATTTAATGCATCCGAGAGACATAATAAACTGCATATTTCCTGATGGTGAGGAGCCGGGATTATAGTCAGAAGCCATAGCCACAGGCAATCCTGAGTCTATCATTTTTCTTGCCGGAGGGTATTCCATGCCAAGGAAAAAAGCAGCACCGGGCAAAAGGCAAGGCATGGTATCGCTGTTTTTCAAAACCTCTATTTCTTTTTCTCCGGTAAATTCAAGATGATCAACAGAGAGGGCATTATACCTCACTCCTACCTGGATACCGCCGGAATAATCCAGCTCATTTGCATGTATTTTAGGTTTCATTCCATGCTTAACACCTGCCATTAATATACGATCGGTTTCTTCTTCTGTAAAAAAACCCTTATCACAGAAAACGTCAATATAATCTGCCAGATCTTCTCCTGCAACAGCAGGTATCATTTCATTTATAACAATATCAACATATTCTGTTTGATTCTTTTTATACTCTGCAGGTATTGAATGTGCCCCTAAAAAAGTTGCTTTAATCGTTAGCGGGCTGATATCTTTAAGTTTTTTGATTACTCTCAGCATTTTCAACTCGCTTTCAGTGTTAAGCCCATAGCCACTTTTTATTTCAACGGCACCTGTACCTAGCATTTTTATTTCATCCAGGCGTTCCATTGCCTGTTCAATAAGTTCTTCTTCACTTGTTTCCTGCAACTTTTTTGCAGAGTTTAAAATTCCTCCACCTCTCTTTGCAATTTCCTCGTATGACAAGCCTCTAATTTTATCAATATATTCAATTTCTCTGCTTCCGGCATAAACAATGTGAGTATGGGAATCACAAAAAGCAGGAAAAACCATTTTTCCTTTTGCATCTATAACTTTCACATCATCTTTTATCATTTTGTCATATTGCGGATTGTTTTTCATATCCTTCATAGGGCCAAAAGCTTTGATAATGCCATTTTCAACAAATATCCAGGCATCCTTAATGCTTGGCAACCGGGACATTTCGCTACCTTTAACGATATCCTCTTTCCTATTAGTTTGGATAAGTTCCTTTATATTACGAATTAGAATATTCATATGACTTTTTTTTGCAAAGTTAATAATTGTTGGCGGTAGAATTAAGCATTCTTAAATAGTATTTACTAATTTATTTGAGCTGGTATAATAGAATCAGTGACGGGTGGCGGGAAAAACGGTCAACCCTATTCAGGCATGGACAACCTGACACCCAATACCCGATACCTGATACCCGATACCCG
>JAWOBS010000100.1:0-6989 GCA_046484145.1 Bacteroidales bacterium | reverse complement strand
AAACTTTGCGAATCTCTGCGTAACAACTAAAAACTATTACGTTAAGATTGATGATGGGTGATGAGTGACGAGTGACGAGTAAAAAAGATAAACCATATAAGGCATATAAGGGTATTTAAGGTTTAGTGGTTGGGGGTTAGCACTCATCACTCATTACAGATCACCGATTACCGATCACCCATCACCGATCACCCATTACCCATCACCTCCAAACTACCTAATTACAGCACCCATATCTTTTTCAAAAACACGGGTTAAGGAGTTCATTACTTTATCTATTTCCTTGTCTGTCAATGTCTTTTTATCATCCTGGAGGATGAAGCTCACAGCATAAGACTTTTTGTCTTTTCCTGTTTTTTCATCATCCTGAAATACATCGAACAGGCTGACTTTTTTCAATATTTTCTTCTCTGTTTTGTATGCCAGCTCTTCAATTTGTGCAAAGCTGATTTTTTTATCAATAAGCAATGCCAGGTCGCGCTTTACTTCCGGAAATTTAGGAATCTCATTATAAAGAACCTGAACTTTATCCTGATACTTAACCAGTAAATCCCATTCTAATACTGCATGCCACACTACATCTTTTATGTCAAATGACTTAAGAATATTTGGCACTACTTGTCCAAATGCAGCAATCAGCTTGTCGTTATAATAAAGCTCCAGTCCATTGGAGAAAATTTTATCTTCTTTAATTTCTTTGGATTTAATCTTATTTGAATCAAGTCCTAGTCGTGATATAACTGAAACAACACCTGCCTTAAGGTCGAAAAAGCTGAACGAAGATGAAGTTGTGTACCAGTTTTCCGGCTTATCTGCTCCACAAAGAAATATAGCAAGCTGTGTTCTTTCCCGGTATTTTTTCAATGTGTTATCATCCTGGGCTTTTGCTTTGTCAATAGAATAAACATTTCCAAACTCATAAAGCCTCATATTATGCTTTTTGCGGTTGATATTGTAGGCGATAGTTTCAAGACCGCCAAACAAAAGAGTTTGCCGCATTACGTTAAGGTCCTGGCTCAGTGGATTTACAACCGGCACTATGCTTTCTTTATCAAACAGCTCTTTATAATAATCCGCCTTTGTAAGAGAATTATTCATTATCTCAACAAAGCCTTTTCCACAAAGCATCTCAGAAATTGTTTCCTGTATTGCTTCTTTATCAGGCTTTGGAGTCAGGACTATTGATGAATTAAACTTTTCAGGAACCTCAATTTTATTATAACCATATACCCTTAATATCTCTTCAATTACATCTGCTTCCCTATAAACGTCAACTTTAAAGGCTGGAATTTCCAGTTCAAGTGCCGAATCAGACTCTTTAATAATTTTAATTTCCAGGCTTTCAAGGATATTTTTAATTATTTGTCTTTCTATTTTTTTGCCAATTAATTTGTCAGCTTTATCATACCTTAGGTTGACAATATTATTCTTTACCGGTTCGGGATAATTATCAACAATGTTTGAAGAAATTTCACCGCCTGCAATTTCCTTCACCAGCAAAGCAGCTCTTTTGAGGGCATAAACAGTTATATTGGGGTCAGTGCCTCTTTCATATCTAAATGATGCATCAGTTTTAATATCGTGATGCTTAGATGATTTTCTGATTGAAGAAGGATGAAAATATGCACTTTCAATGAAAATATTTTTTGTGCTGTGGGTAACACCGGATTTCACACCACCTAATATGCCCGCCATACACATAGGCGCTTCGGTATTGCATATCATCAGGTTTTCCCCGTTTAATTCTATCTCTTGTTCATCAAGAGTAATAAATTTTTGTCCTTTTGGAGTCTTTCTCACAACAATTTTATCGCCATTTACTTTATCTGCGTCAAATGCGTGTAATGGTTGTCCAAGTTCATGAAGGATAAAATTGGTAATATCTACAATATTGTTAATAGGCTTTAAGCCAATTGATTGCAATTTAAACTTAAGCCATTCGGGTGATTCTTTAACTGTAATGCCTGAAACTGTAATTCCTGAATATCTTGGACATGCATCTGTATCTTCAATAATTACATTAATATGTCGTGAGTCATTATCGGGTTTAAAACCAGAAACATCAGGTTTTTTTATTTGATAAAACTTCTTTTTATCAGACAGCCCTGCATTCAACACAGCGGCAACGTCTCTGGCTGTTCCAATATGAGAGGCAGCATCAACGCGGTTGGGCGTTAATCCGATTTCAAATACAACATCATTTTTAACATTAAAATACTCAGATGCAGGGGTTCCAATTTTGGCGTCATCAGGCAAAACTATTATACCTTCATGAGAATCACCAATTCCAATTTCATCTTCAGCGCAAATCATACCCATACTTTCTTCGCCCCTGATTTTTACTTTCTTAATCGGAAACTCTTCCCCTTTATTTGTATACAATGTGCTGCCTACTACGGCAACAACAACTTTTTGTTTTTCTTTAACATTAGGTGCTCCACACACTATGGGGAGCAATTCTCCGCTGCCAATATCAACCTTTGTAACGGAAAGCTTATCTGCATTAGGATGCTTGTAGCATTCTTTTACTTCGCCAATATAAACGTCTTTAAGGCCTCCTTTTACACTTTCTTTTATTTCTGTTGCTTCAACTTCAAGCCCGCAGTCTGTAAGTATTACGGAAAGTTCCTCAGGGCTATGGTTAATGTCAATATAATCTTTCAGCCAGGAGTAAGATATCTTCATAATCTCAATAGTTGTTTAGGTAAAATAATAAGTGCAAAAGTAATAATTTGACTAAAGAATTTGGACTAAAATATTTATTATCTTGCTGTTAAATAAAAAAAGGCTGCTCACAGATGGAGCAGCCTTTTTTGTTTTGGTTTGGTTAATTATCTTAGTTCTAGTAGTTTATATCCCATTTCATAACCTTCAGCAAAGATAACGATGTTATAATAACCTTTTTCAAATTTTTCATCCTGGTTATATATCATGCAAATATCCTGTGCATTATTTTGAAAATTAACAGTACGTTGCACACTGTATGAGAGCTCTTCGCCTTCAAAAGTAAATGTATCATCAGGGAAGTTGGTTAGCACTTTGTTGTTAGGATCAATTATTCTAACATAAAAGTCTCTATTGCCGGGGGTTGCAACGAGGTTTTGATTAATAGTAAAGCAAACCTGAATTTTACTGGTACGTCTTGCCCTGTCTGTTGGCACATCGCCACGGCGCTTTTCTCTTACACCATTAGCTTCGATATTAGAAACAGATAAAATGGATGCTTTGTCGAGCTGTTCTTCCATTTCGCTCTTTTCTCTTTCCAGCTGTGTAGTGCGTGCAGAAGCTTTATTAAGAGTGTTTTCAATTTGTGACTTTTCATTTGTAAGCTCCAGATTTTCAACTTTTAACATCTCAGCTTCTTCCTGGTATTCAGCAAGTAGTTTTTCCAGCTCTTCTATTTTTTCTTTCATGCCTGGCTCATCGTCAGGCCCTTTTCCTGCAAGCTCATTTCTAAGCTGCCTAACCCTGGATCTTTCATTGCGAAGCACATCTTCCATTTGAGAATACTCAATGCTAAGTTGTTGAAAAGCTGATTCAAGCTCATCTAATTGAGTTAGCAATTCCTGTCTTTGCTTGTCAATTTTTTTATTGGCTTCTACTGCAAGTTCTGCTTCTTGCTGGACAGTCAGGTATTGTCTTAATAAGAGCCCGCTGCCTGCAGCTAAAATAACTACAAATATTGATAAAAATATTATTGCTCCAACACCTTTAGTCTTTTGTTTCTTTTCAGGTGCTTTTGGCTTAGGTGCAATTGGCTTAGGTGCATTTGGTTTAGGTGTAATTGGTTTGTTTTCTTTTTCCATAACTGTAATTTATTTAGTGGGTATTAATGTTAGTTTAAATTTAACAATGTTTCGCCAAGAAAATCCTCATCGGTGAATACTGAAATCAGGTATTGCCCCTCTTCATAATCTTCGCTTTTGTCCCAATAAAGGCACATATCAATATTATTGTTCTGATAGTCAAAGCTTTCTTTGACAGAATACTGCAAAGTATCGCTTTCATAAACGAAAGAGTATGCATCATCATCGCTAATCCTGAGAATTTCAGTATCAGGGCCGGAAATTCTGATATATACATTTTTCTCGCCTGCCGGTGCAATCGGGTTTTCTGCAATAGTAAAACAAATCTTAATCATATCTGTCCTTCTTGCTTTGTCAGTTTCTCTTTCCCTGTTTCTAAAACCATACAACCTAATAGCAGTAGCTGACAATCTAAATGCTCGTAATCCGGCTGCTTTTTCAACCTGTTCTTCAAGTTCTGTTTTTGTTTGTGAAAGAGTTTCTGTTTGTTGAGTTACTCTTTGTATCTCATCCTGCATTTTTATGTTCTCTGCTTTAAGAACTTTGTTTTCAGTATGCAAGCTGTCTATTTCACGAACATAGTTTTGAGTAATATCTCTTAATAGGTTTAGTTGCCTGCGAATTCTGTAATAATCTGCCTGTTGTGCAATTAATTTCTCAATTTCGCGGGTTTTTTCCTGGATAACTTCATCCTTATCTGTTAAAACACTATCATACTGATGTTTTACATGCGTGTACTCACCAACTAATGAATCAAGCTCAAATTTAAGTTCAGTATTCTGATCCTGTGTTAAAACTACTTCCTTTTTCAAATCTTTTGTTTCTGTGACAAGGAAATAAGTAAGAACACCTATTACTAAAACTAAAAGCAGAATCGTCCATTTATATATTCTCTCATTGCTTTTGCGAAGCTTTTCAACGCTTTTATTTTCAGCGCCTTCCGTGTTTCCTTTTCTTTCTTCCATTTTATGCTTTATGTTTTTTTTGTTTTAAGTGATTAATTATTAAATAGTTTAGTTGGCTTATTTATGAAATATTACGTAATAACAACAAAAATGTTTCTTTTTTCCTAATTATTAGATGGTTAAATTTTTTTTATTGTTTATTTTTTTGTTTTTTTGAAATTATTTTTAAAAAGCATCTGTTTTACTTGTAGCTAATTATTAATCAGCTTGCAAAGTTATTTAATTATTTTTAAAGCCTGTAATAGATATTGAGAAAAACACTAAAAAGCTTTTTTTCTTTAATTTACCCTGAGTTGTGTTGTTGCTGCAAGCAGTCACTTGTTGGAGACGAAAAGCATATTTGCACTTCATGTCATTATAAATTACCCAAGACAAATTTCCATAAGGATTCCGATAATGCTGTTGAGTTAATTTTCAGGGGGCGTGTTCCTGTTGAATCTGCAGCATCATATTTGTATTTCCAGAAAGGAAGTAGCGTTCAGCATTTGATACATAATTTTAAATATAAAGGAAATGTGCATTTGGGTTATCATTTGGGAAAAGTTTATGGCAATGAATTAAAGAGCTCTGATATATTTTCAAAGGCGGATCTTATTGTTCCGATTCCTATGCATCCTGCAAAACAGAAGAAAAGAGGATTTAACCAGAGTGAGGTGTTTGCGCGTGGAATAGCAGAAGCGATGCAAATACCAATAGATGTAAGCAGTTTGGTTAAGAAAGAGAAAACTCAGACGCAGACAAAAAAATCGAGGTTTGTCAGGTGGGAAAATGTAGAAACAGTTTTTTCAATAAAAGACCCTGAAGTATTTAAGTCGAAGCATATTTTACTGGTTGATGATGTTGTTACCACAGGAGCTACTATTGAGGCCTGTGCTCAAAAGCTACTTAAAATAGAAGGTGTAAGCCTGAGCATCATAACCCTGGCAATAGCTTCTTAAGTGCTATTACAACCTACCTGCCAGAACTGCAGGCTTTTTATAATGCTTTACGTTTCCTTTTGTGTCAAAAACTTCCACATGTACTATGTAAATACCTATATATGCTTTTTGGTTGTCATCTTTAGTGCCATCCCATGTTATAACTCCTTTTGTTGCTAACAGCATGCTCCTGGCTAATGTCCTTACCGGCCTGCCCTTATCATCATAAATGGTAATATTGGCAGTGTATCCGGGCTCATCAAATTCATAAGCGATATTTAAAACATCATCAACACCATCATTGTCAGGAGAAAAAATCTCCGGATAAACACTAATTACATCTTCTTGTGTATCAATATTGTCAGTATACTGAGAGTTTTTCATGCCCGGTGTTCCAAAGCCATATTCTTCCGCTGCAGAATGCCAGTTTGAACTATCCTGAGTCGGCCTAGACGGGTTTAATCGTTCTAATGCTACTCCTTTTGGATCGGTCAATAAAGCATATTGCCAGTCTTCATTATAAACAACCATATCAATAATTTCCATACTCTTATGAGAAAAGGCAACAATACCATTTGAGTTAGTCATACTTGGCATTGTTTCAATATCGATAAAAGAATATGGATTGTTATACGGGTAATATTCCTTTACTGCAGTAGAATTAGTCGTTAGCACAATGTATTCTCCGGGAAAGAATAAAAAGCTTTCATTGGTGATCTCCCGAATACTTGTTAAAATATTTTCTACAGTGTCTTTTGAGCTTATTCTGTAATTTAAAAGTTCAATAACTTTCTGTGAATTGTTATACAGCTCTATATATCTTGGCACATCTGCAGGAGCATTGGATAGCAATTCATTAATCACAACATCAAGGCTGTCTGCCTTTTCAGGAATTGCAACCTTGGCAGTGTTTTTACTAATTGTATTTCCAGCGCAATCGGCCAAAGTAGTTGCAACTGTTACGTTATAAATTGTGCCTTCCTGCAATGGTGAAGCAAGTTGTAAGCGTACTTTTTGAAAATCAGGTTCAACAGGGCTTACATCCACCGGATTTCCTATTCCGTTGTCTAACTCATAGTCATCTGTTGAAAGCAAGCTGTTTTCGTCCATTGGTTCACTAAAAACAAGAGTAATATTACTTGGGTCATCAACTCCGGCTCTTAGCAGGTTTGGAGAAGTATCATTTGGATTTTCGTCATCAACGGAGTTCAGCTCTCCCGGAGTACCACCTCTTGGGTCAACAGATGCCCGCCAGTTATATTCACCCCCGCAGAAATTATAAGGATCAATTTGTTCAATAG
>JAWOBS010000059.1:0-3867 GCA_046484145.1 Bacteroidales bacterium | reverse complement strand
CTCAAAACTTTCCCTGAAGGCTTCAGCCAATCCTTTGGTATAATCATTGGCATTATCAAAGATAACCGCTGCCGTTTTTGCTTGTAAGTCATTATAGCTGAATGTGGCAACAACTGCACCCTGGAAGGGGTCAAGAAAACAAGCCCGGAAAATATAATCACCGGTAAGTGTAACCTGAACTGCTGTCGAGGTAGGACTGATGACGGGTATCTCTGCATCCTGTGCAATCGGAGCGCCGGCCAATGTACAATTGCTTGTTACAGAGCCAATGATGGCGATGACTTCATCCTGATCCATCAGCTTACGAAAGGCATTCGCCGCAACTTCAGGAGTACCCTGGTCATCTTCAACAATGTAATTAATGGTGTATTTTGTTCCTCCGATGTCAACCCCGCCTTCAGCATTCACCTTATCGATGGCTAACTGGGCAGCATTTTTCGTTGAAATGCCATAGGTAGCCACATGTCCTGTCAAAGGAGCAACCCCGCCAATCTTTACTTCTGCCGCAAAGACATTTGAGATCGAAAACAAAAAACATACTAAAATTAATAACAAAAATAATTTTTTATTCATTTTAATCCTTATATCTCCTTTCAATATTTCCAAATTTTGAGAGCATCTAACATTTATGCATCATCAAATGATATTATGTTCTTCTTGAAGTATACCACTCCTTTCCTCACGATTTTTTCAATAACTTTGGATAAAAATATTTTTGCATTCCGACCTTTATTTTAAATTAATCCGAGAAATGATGTTCAAATTACTAAACATATTCTTAGGACTTTTTTTGTGTAAGCAAAAAATTGAACAATTTTTAAAATAAATCTATACAACTATTACTTTTTTATAAATATTTAACTAAATTTAATATCATATATTGTTACTATTTGTCAAATATTTATTGTGCGTTGTTCGGAAAATACCCTGCAATTTTGAGATTGTAGTTATTCTCAGTATATCAGAAATGTATCAGAATTAGCAGCAATAAATCTTCTCTCTGGTAGTGTTTTGTGTATAAGGTGGGTTAAATTGAGCCAGGCTTTTTATTTTTCTATCATTAATTTTTCTAATTTCAATGGCTCTATATATTTTCCATCCTGGTAAGCCCTCATGTTGCCACCTGAAATTTCATCAATCAAAACTATTTGATTATTATCTTTCATTCTGCCAAATTCAAGTTTAATATCATATAATTCAATACCCTTTGTGGCTAATTTTTCTTTGATGATATTTCCTATTTTCCTGGTCAGGGTTTTTAATACTTTGTATTCATCTTTAGAAAGTATGCCCAGCATATCCAGGGTATCTTCAGTAATAGGCGGGTCATTTCGTTTATCATCTTTTAAAGTAACCTCTACCAGGGCATCTAAAGGTTGTCCTTCTTCTACATACAAACCATAACGGCGTAAAAAGCTGCCTACAGCTCTATAGCGGCAAATTACTTCAAGGCCTTTTCCAAATACGATAGCCGGTTTTACAGTCATGGTTGCTTCTTCAATATTGGCATCTATATAGTGTGTGGGTATACCCTTCTCTATCAAGGTCTCAAAAAACAATTTTGTTAATCTCAGCCCGGCTTTACCAGCACCTTCCATTGTTAATCCTATGGTATTTGATCCCGGGTCAAATACACCGTTTTCGCCGGTTACATCATCCTTAAACTTTAGCAGATAATTTCCGTCCTCTAAAATATAAACATCCTTGGTTTTTCCCTGGTAAGTAAGTTTCATTCTATAGATCCTTTCTTTTCTTAATGTATTTATTCTTAGAAACCCACAATTTTAACTATTTCTTTGGTATGGTTCAGGTATAATTTTCATTTTGATAACCCTGCTTTATTTATAGTAGTTAAAAGATAGGTATTGATCAAATTTTTTCTAACGTTTTTTCGCCTTTACCAAAATATTTTTTTCATCAATTTCAAAGTCTTCAAAAACAGTGGGTACCAGCTTTTTAAATATCTTTAATACTTCAATTGCCATCCTTCTTATTTCCCACTGCGCACCCCGACTACCTCTGACTACAATTATATGACGCCATTCTCTAAAATTTGAGGTCATTACAATCTGACTTTCTACAGCATTGGGTAATACAAACCTTGCATCTTCATTTTTAATCCCCATTTTTTGTAATTCTGAATATACTTTTTGTGCTTCATCAATAAACCTGGTAAACATAACATGAGCATCAATGTTACTTTTTATTTTATCTGGCTCAATATAACTAAAATTATTTTGATTTACATATCTTTGGGATTGCTGAGTAAATGAACATAATCTATGCCTGACTAATTGATGTGTAAATGCCCGCGAAACACCGGAAATTCTGAATGTGGCATAAGCGTGTTCCAGTACGGAAAGATGTCCATTTTTAATAAGCATTCTTACAAAAGTCTTTTCTGTATCTTTCCCTTGCTTATTAAATGACAAATAAGATGTACGTCCTGCTGATTCTATCAATTTTTCTGCATCCGGGGTAATACACAAAAGTTCAACTTTCATCTTAATCGGTCTCCTTTTGAAATATTGTTATGCATTTTTCCTTAATAAATCTCCTTTATATTTTTTTTATTCTAATTTTATACTAACACCTTTACCCGATAATATGTGCAATCAATGTAGGCATTACTAAAAGAATAATAGCTAACCTTAGTGAATGAAGAATGCTCACCCTAACCGGATCTGCATTTATTTCCATTGCGGTTAGAGTCATCAAGGTAACTCCGCCTGCTGCGGTGGATAGCAAAGATGTAGCAAGATCCCATTTTAAAATACGATGAAACAAAAGTCCTACAAATATACCATTTATAACAACAAATATGGAAAAAAATAAAATGGGTACCAATAAAGTCTGAAGAGTAGAAACCATTTCCGGAGTAAAAGTAGTACCAAGGTAACCTCCTAACACAATTTGAGTACATATAATCAACCATGTTGGAAGTTCTTTTATGGGCACACCGATAGTACGGAGAAAAGCAACAACAATCATAGCTCCCAGCATTCCCCCCACCGGCAGCCCGAGATAACTGGCTGTATAACCACCTATCCCACCCAATAGTAATGCAGCCATTATATTCACTATATCTGTCCTGCCGCTGGAATTTTCAGTTTTATCAACATCTGTCACAATCTGGCACTTTGCTCCTTCTTTTCCTGAATTATTGCATTTTGAAACAATAAGTGGAAGGCTTATATTAATAGACAGTATTCGGACAAATTGAAGCAATGTTACAATGGGTACGCTGAGATTAAAAGTCAGAGCTATTAAACCCATTTCAAATAAACCTCCCGGAACTGAACCATAAAGTGCTGTGCCAAGATCGATTCCGGTTAAGTTTGTCAAAAGAAAACCGACAGCCAGACTAATAGCTATCATCCACACGGAAGACAATATACCTGGAACTAAAAGTGATTTCATTGTTGAAAGTTGTTCTCTTTTAAATCTACCTCCAATCATAACCCCTATGATTACCTGAAAAAAAGTGGTTATATAAGAAGGAAATTCCACCCACTGGGCACCCTGACTGGTAATTATGGCCGAATTTTCCATTTTTTTGCAGTTGGCACATGCATGTCCTTTAAATACAAGGAATGCAGGTTTGTCTTGCTCTTCGGCACAAGCCATCCCCTGTTCATAATCGAAATAACCGTTTAAACCATGTGGCAGGTGCAGTTTATCGGCGTATTTGGCAGGGCCGCAAAGCTCATTCTGAGTGTTTTGCCCACTCCCGGACGAATGTCCTGTAATATAAGTCTGACTGGCACTCTGCGGCGGCAACAGTGCAGAGATCGAACTTAAAGGTGAACCTAACAAGCCGGTAAAAAGATAAACTACAAAAGTGAAAGTTGCAATGGAAAGAAACAA
>JAWOBS010000039.1:0-3323 GCA_046484145.1 Bacteroidales bacterium | reverse complement strand
GTGAATATCCTATTCATACAAGCAAATTGGAAGGTATAAACAACAAACTAAAAAACATAAAAAGACACGCTTACGGTTATACAGATACGCAATACTTTGAATTAAAGGCTAAACAGGCGTTTCCCGGCAAATCCACCAACTAATATGGAGAAGAACCTACAAATTAGCAAATAAAATGGCTATATAATATAACTTAACTTTTTAAAAATCCTAGATTTGTAAATTTGTCAACCTGGCACTTGAGGCGCAGCCTAAACACTCTTGACAAAAATGCAGTCATTGCGATCGAAGAGAAGCAATCCCCTTATCCGCTATTCATTCCGATTTCTTGTAACTTGGATCTGAATTTTCCGCATCACGCAAAACGCAACACGCATTACGATTAGGCTGGCTATTCACATTCCTGGCAGCCGGCAGCTGATGGCCGAAGGCAGACTCGTGTCCCGCGTCTCGCGTCTCGTGTCTCTTACCTCTCCCTGCTCATTATTGTAAATTTGTCAACCTGGCACTTGAGGCGAAGCCTAAACACTCTTGACAAAAATGCAGTCATTGGGGTTGAAGAGAAGCAATCTCCTTATCCACCCACGTTATTTCCTGGGCGGTTTCCGCTCCGCCCTTACAATAATCCTTGTAACCTGGAACTTGCAAACTTGTAACTGAATTCTCCGCATCACGCTAAACGCAACACGCATTACGATTGGCCCTGCTATTCACATATACGAACCGCACGAATTCGCACGAAACGCACGGTCTTTCACCAGCTACAAGCAACAAGCCACCAGTTACTATGGTCTTGACCCGGCGCCAGCCGGTCTTTCTTTTCCGGGCGGTTTCCGTTCCGCCCTTACAATAATCCTTGTAACCTGGAACTTGCAAACTTGAAACTGAATTCTCCGCATCACGCAAAACGCAACACGCATTACGATTAGGCTGGCTCATCACATTACCTTAATCTCTAATCTTGATTCTGGTCTTATCGAGTCACACGTATCACACGAGTCACACGTGTCACACGAAAGTACTGTTGTACGTGAGCAGCTCTGCTGCGATTACATATTTTCTTCATCCCGTCAAGAATTGCTACTGTGATAATTTGCACAGCAAATATACTATGTGAATTTTACAGAAAGAAAGGCATTGACTCATAAAATACACTTGACAAAATAATGTTTTAGGTATATATTTTAATTAAATCATGATGAGAGGCTAGACAAAGGGTTTTGTCCCGCGTTAATGCCTCTCTTTTTTTATAGTCTTAGTTTAGATTCCAAATCACTCAAATATGATATATTTTTCTGTAGATGTCTATATAATGAGGAATAGGAATTTTTATCCGGTATTAATAATCTCTCAAGTTTATCCAATTTTAATAGATACTTCACTAAACAATGGAAGTCTCCGTCTCCTGAGACAATAACTGCTCTATCATAATTATCCATCTCCATCATAGCATTTAAAACCATTTCAGCATCTGTATTTCCCTTTATCATTCCACTTTTTGTTTTTAGAACCTGTTTAAAAATAACTATATAGCCAAATTTTTGAAACATTCTATACAAATTCTGATTTTCCTGTAAATATCCGGTAAATAGAAATGCTTTACGTACTTTATATTTATCGTGAAGATATGTCATAAGTTTTTTGTAATCTATTTTCCAACCAAGATTTTTTATTGATAAATACATATTCTGACTATCAATAAATGCATAATTATTATTTCGGTGATGTATCCTTTCTGCTAGATCTTTTCTTAAGATTCTCTTATTCAGTTCCCATAGTGCTGTTTTGTTGCTTTCAAACACTAACAATTCCAATGCTTCTTCATAGTTCACAACCTTATATTCTTTATGTTCATCAGACAGATTTATCTCATCAACATTTTTCAATTCTATTGCAAAACAATATTCAGGAATTGTATAAAGATTCGTTTTATGACTATGAGCTACAAACATATCAGCAGGGATCATATTTATTGTTGTTAGATTATAGAATGTTCCATTAATTGAACCTATCTCTTGCCTTGTTTCTCTCTTCATTGCCATAGCAGTGGTTTCATAGTCCTCTCCACCACCAGAAACAAACTGCCAATGATCGTTATCTTGCCGCCGAAAAACAATATATCTCAACTCATTGTGTTTTCTGATAAATGGAATCACTAAGACCTGAAATTCAGCCCGCATCTCAACATCCTTTTTTCATTATATATTCATTATCTTTGTCCATATGGATTTCATTCTTCTTTTGTATTCTTTCTTGGGGGGCTCATCACATTACTTGGATCTTGCAACTTGATAACTTGTAACTGATTTGCTTGTATAAGTAAATCCTTGAAACCAACCATATCAAATTTCATATTTACAATTATATAATATTTTCTTCATCCCGTCAAGAATTGGTATTATAATTATTGTTTCTACTCAAATTTCGGAGGGGGGATTTTGCATCCACTTTTATAAGCATCAATCCATGATGCTATTTGATTTATCGTTCCTATCCCAATGAAAATCCACATTAAATTTTCGTCTGCCATAATAGAGAATGTTGTACTGGCAGCAGATATCAAAAATATTGCAATAGCTTTCCCAATATCCCCGTTTACAAATTGTCCTCCACCGGGATACAGGCAACTTGCAAGTAATGCTGTTCTGGCATTTCTGGATTTATACTCTTGTTGCATTGGAGATAATCCATCTACTGAACCGGGAGCATTATAAATTTCTCCGCTTGATTCTATCCTATCCTTGATATTCAGTATTTTACCAACTCTAATTTCAAGTCCGCTGTTGTTTTTCATGAGAATTATTTTCTCTATGTGATTTGTATTGATTTTATAGGTCTTTGAATCATCCTGTAATTCAATGATATTGCCGTAATACTTTATTATTCGTGTTTCATAGGTACTATCATTATAAGTCATCTTAACCGGTAATTTCAAATTCGCTGCCTGTTTGAGGACATTATCCAGTTTCTTCTCATTGCCAAACAATGTTATATTAAACAATAATGAAATAATCAAAATCCATATTCCCATCTTCTTCATATTCCCCTCCTTAATACTTATTCTGTTTTTTCTGGATGTCGTAACCATTTTACATTTCCATCAACTTCTCTTAGTCCTAATTCCTTTCTTAATGAATTTCTGAGTTCATTAATTAAAGGGTCTAATTCAAATGTGTCTTTTTGAGTTGCTTCATTTACCATATTTTGCACTAGATTGATTTGCTCTGTATTACCAAAAAGTTGTATATCTGATACAACTTTTTCTAGTTTCTTACATCGCTCCTCATTTAATGCTCTATGGGATATATCATGCGTTAATATTC
>JAWOBS010000263.1:0-5050 GCA_046484145.1 Bacteroidales bacterium | reverse complement strand
GCAGCCTTATATTAGGAAGAACACCACTTTCATCTTCCGAATACTCGGCCTTAATTCTTTCAACTATATACATTTCAACAAGCCCACTATGCTTTATACCAACCTTACCCCTGGAAGTACATTCAAAATAATCTTTGATTAATTCAAATGTGTCTTGTGAAATATTTACAGAACCTTCTTTCCCTGAGCTTTCCATGCGGCTTGCAAGATTAACGGTTTTTCCCCAAACATCATAAGCAAATTTCTTCTTCCCTACCACTCCGGCTATTAAATCCCCGGTATGCAACCCGATTCTCATATCAAAAAAGGATTCTCCCTGTTTCTCCTTAATAGCTTTTTGTTCTTTGATAAAACTATTCATTTCAAGTCCGGCCAAAACCATTTCTATCGGATTAGATTTGTTGGGCTTTGGTATTCCACCTGCACACATATATGAATCACCAATTGTCTTTATTTTTTCAAGATTGTATTTCTCTAAGATATCATCAAAATATGCAAAAGATAAGTCAAGGTCTTCTATGAGAGCTTCCGGGGTTTTCAATTCAGCTGTTTTGGAAAAGTTTACAAAATCTGTAAAAAGAATTGTAGCAGTTTTATAATACCTTGGTTTTGCTTTTCCATACTTTTTAAGTTCTTCCGCTATTTCTTCAGGTAAGACGTTTAATAATAAAAGATCTGATTTCTTTTTCTCAGTTTCTAACATATTATTCACATTAGTCATCATCTCCTGTGTTGCTTGCAAATCTTCTTTTTGCTGCAATAGCAAATCATTGATTTCAGTAAATTCAGAAGTTCTATCCTGAAGGTCTTTTTCAACCTCTTTAAGTTTTGTAATATCTGTGTCAATAGCAACAAGTTTGTCTAATTCATCTGCCTTAAATATTGGCGTTAATGTGGTCTGTATCCATATTACCTTACCTTTTTTATTTTTCGCAGGATAATCATAAACAACACTTTTTTTGTTTGTTATTCCAAGCTTAATAAGAGACCTTATATCTTTGTTGTGGCTTGCCGCATATATATTATCACCATTAACTTTCTTATACTCATCAATAGAAAAGCCATATAGTTTTGTAAAACCGTCGTTGGCCCATTCTATCTGTCCTTCTTTATTAAATATTGTAATTGCATTTTCTGTTTCTTTTGCAACGATAGAAAGCTTTTCAAGTTCTTTATATGCTTCTTTTATTTCTGCAGTTCGTTCGTTTACAAGTTTTAAAAGCACACGGTTTTTTCGATGCAGTCTCCTGTTGTTTAATCTTACAATAACAAAAACAAATAATAATCCCAGTATAACATATAGCAATATTGCCCAGGAAGATAAATACCACGGGGGCTTCACTACAAAACTAAAACAATCTTCTTCACTGATATTATTGTAGATATTTTTGGCTCTTACTTTAAATGTATATTTGCCCGGACCTATATTAGTATATTCTTTCCTGGTTTCCTTGCTCCAGGAAGACCAATCCTCGTCAAAACCATCAAGTTTATAGCTATACAATAATGCATCTTCCTTTTCAAAGAAGCTAGCTGAATAGGTAAATAACAAAGAGTTGTACTGGTAGTCAATATGTATTAAAGTTTCTGTATTTGATTGTTCGTTTTCGCATTTATTTGACAAGTCGTTTTTAGCGCCATAATAAATAACTGAGTCGTTATTAAGAGTTATGGATCTAATCATTGCATTATATGCAACATTGAAATTCTTTGCATAATTTGTATTAAAACGATATAAGCCTATTGTACCACCTATCCATGTGTGTCCCGTTTTTTCAGGCAGGAAAGAAAACATACTCATAACAGGAAGCCTTTGGAATGGTTTGCTGACAACCTTATAACCTTCATCCTGTTTTTTAAAATATTTTGCTGATTCAGTACTCACCCAGCAGTTGCCTTCAAAATCTTCAATTAACCTACCGGTGGGTTCATCGGCATCATCATAATAAAGCCTTAGGATAGTATCTTTAATAAAAACATCATTTTTTTTATCATATAGAAACAACCCTTCTTGTGTTGTAGCAATAAGACTGTTTTGTAATGTGAATGCTCGTATTTCTTCAATGCCGGGTAGTCCGTTTTCTGTTGTATAATGCGACACATTTGGATTTTTCATCAGATCATTAATAACGTCTGAAATATCATTACTGTCATTTTCTAATTCTATTTTAAACAAACCATTATTTATTGTCCCTGCCCAAATATTTCCATCCTTGTCTTCCCAAATGCTTCTTCCGGTATTGTTATAATTATTAACTGGCCCTTTATATACAATTTCACTATTTATAATCTGAAACACTTCCAAACCATTTTGAACTCCAACAATAAGTAACTCAGGATGAAGATCTGATTGTAATATACAATAGGCATGAACAAGTCTTTTAATTCGTTCTACTTTTTTATTACTTATTTTATATAATCCGCTTATATTAGAAACTATTAATATTTCATCTCCCGGTTTATCCGGATTTTTAACATTTAATAGTTTCCAACTCTGAGAATCAATGCCGGGTATTTTGTGAAATTTGTTGTTTTCCAGGTAGAATACACCTAAAGAAGCAGCAACGTAAATAGTATCATTATACCTTGTAACATCTTCTGCAACCCCATCAAGGCCGTTATCTTCATTCCAATACTCCCAGGGTAGGCTATACTCAATCATTGAAATTCCTCGATACAAAGCAGTCCAGATATTATTTTGCCGGTCTTCAAATAAATACAAAACAGTATTATCCTGTAGCCCTTTATCTTTGTTGATATGTTGAATAATATTGCCTTCAGGGGATGCTATTATTAATCCATCTGATACAGTGGCAAAAGCAAAATTTCCATCACTAAGCTTTATCGCATGGTAAACTGTATTTTTTAATAAAAACTCATCAACTTTTTCAAATTTTTCTTTCTTTATAAAGCTGTTGCCATCATAAAAATGCATGCCTGACAACCTGCTAATAGCATAGAAAGAATGATTGTCTTCTCCGGGTAAAACAGAATACACACCATCATTAAGAAAATGCTCTCCGCCGGGAATAAGGTTAAAACTATCACCCTCCAGAACACATAAGCCAATGTTTTGTATTCTCACGTAAAGCTTATTATTTATCTCATAAGCGATATGAAACCTTCCAGCGGGATGAACATAAACAGTATCTATTTCGTCCTTTTGAGTGCAGTATTTAATGATATTATCATAGCTGGTAAAGTAAATACTTTTATCTATATAGTGAGTTTTCCAAACATCGGCAAATTTATGGTGAATAGAATCCAACTGGGGTAATAAACTGACATATTGCATTAAACCTTGCCGGTCAGCTTCCAAATAGCCAACGTCTCCAACACCACCGGCATAAATCCGGTTGTTCAATGTGTCTATAGCTAAAGACCTTATAGCAGAAGCATCGTTTAAAGTAGAAATTCTATTCCAGCTAACTCCATCATATTCTAATACCTGGGCTTTATTGCCAACATATATTAATCCCCTGTTATCCTGTACAATTGACCAGTTTTGAACATGTCCGGCATATTCTTCAGCAGTATAATTACTTACAAACAAGTGGCCGGACTCCTGAGAAAAGATATTGCTTGTGCTGACTACACAAAACACAGCAAAAAAAACGATTTTCAACAGAATGGCCTTTTTCATTTTTATCTTAAGGTATTAAATATAATTGCCGGAAAAACAAAGATATACAATATGTTTAAAAAGATGTTTAAAATTATTCACTCCACTTATCCCAGTGAACTTTATACGATTCATAATTATCATTCCTTGATTTTTTTTCATCAGGATATCCAACAGAAATTAATGCCACAGGCATAATATAATCAGGTAAACTAAAAATTTCCCTGCACATTTTAATTCTTTCCTCCCTTGGATGCACTCCCAGCCATACAGCTCCCAATTCGCAGGCATGGGCAGCAAGCAAAAGATTTTGTGTGGCGGCTGCGCAGTTTTGAAGCAAATAGCTTTCATTGTCATCAACTCTTTTGTCACCGCAAACTATAATAGCCAAAGATGCCTCTTTAAGCATTTTAGCATAGGGGTGCCTCTCTGATAAGACATCAAGAATATGATGATCCTGGGTTAAAACAAAATGCCACGGCTGCATGTTTCTTGCACTCGGAGCACTCATTGCAGCTTCAATCATATATTTGACAGTTTCAGAAGAAATTGGACTCCGTCCTTTATATTTTCTTATACTCCTCCTGGAAAACAATAAGTCTGCATCGTTTTTCATGCTTGGTTTTTTTTGATAAGCTTCGAATATAATAAAAATTTAGTAAAAATACTCCAGTATATTTATTGAAAATGTAAAAAATGGTTGTAAGAACAAATTTTGTTGTTAAATTTAATCTTTTTAATGGTTAAAAAAGCTTTTTATTAAAAGTATTAAACTTTTATTCTTATATTTCGTAATATTAAATATGTATCAAAATGTAAGTTTTTTTTCAAAAGCTTCCCTTTTGAAATACTCATGATAGCCAAAACAGGCCCATGTTTATAATTCATGGATGCTTCATCGGATATCTTTGAAATAAAATTATAATGAGATGAGAAAAACAAATCGAATTATTTTAATGGCTGTTTTAACTGCTGTTATAATTGCTTTTATTGGCATTAGTTATAGTCAAAACAGGGGTGTGTTAGAAGTTTTCGGTAAGCTTGAAAAAGACAATAAGGCTTTAACGGATGGTGAAATAAAAATTTACTTAGATGGTGTTGTAACTGAAGTTATTAACACAAATCTGCTTGGCCGCTTTGAGTTTTATTTACAATATGACAAAGATTATATTGTCGAGTTTTCAGGCCCGGGATTAATTACAAAGAAAATTGCATTTAACACAAAGCTTCCGGAGAGAGCGTCAAGAAGGACATATCGTGAGTTTACATTTGTTCTTGATCTTTTTACTCATGTAGATAAAGTTGATCTTTCTTTCTTTGAAGATGAACTTGTGAAAATTGAGTATAACCAAAACAGTGGAGATTTTTCTTTTGCCGAACAAGAGACAGCTGCAAGGCTGGAAACAGCAAACAGCCTGAAAAGAGAAG
>JAWOBS010000201.1:0-5697 GCA_046484145.1 Bacteroidales bacterium | reverse complement strand
CTAATGAGCCTGTATTGCCGGGTGATACAATAACTATAAAAACTCCTTTCAGAGTAAAGTTTCCCCACTCTTTTTTCTCGAGGCTGGGACATAACAAACAAGCATATCACGTTACACAATGGTATCCCAAACCGGCAGTGTATGATAAATTTGGCTGGCATCCTATGCCATACCTGGATATAGGTGAGTTTTATTCCGAATTTGGAAACTTTGACGTTGAAATTACTCTGCCTGATAACTATATTGTTGCCTCTTCGGGTGAATTACTTACCAAAAGTGAACGCACTTTACTTGACTCCCTTGCATATGACTGGCATATGATATTATTCAGTTATCAACTTCCTGATAATAATGAATTTCCTCCGTCTTCAGACAATTATAAAAGTTTAAATTACCGTCTTGAAAATGCTCACGATTTTGCATGGGTAGCAGATAAAAGGTTTTATGTTTTAAAAGATTCTGTTTTTTTGGATAATACTAACGAATATGTAGTAAGCCAGGCATTTTTTGTACAAGATGCAAATCAATGGGAGAACACTCCTCTTTATATCAACAGGGCAATTAAATTTATGTCTGAAAATATCGGAAATTACCCATACAAAAACTTTACGGCTGTTCAGATACAAAACAGTGGCGGTGCAAACATGGAATATCCCGGACTCACTACTATAAGTCCGATCCCTGATGAATTCCAGCTTGAAGAGGTTATTGCCCACGAAATAATTCACAATTGGCATTATGGGATATTAGCATACAACGAAAGAAATCACCCTTGGCTCGATGAAGGTTTTACTAGTTATTATGATCACAGATATACCTCTTTGCACCACCCTTCAAGAAAATTTGCATCTGATGTAAGTGATACAAGGTTAGCCGATTTTTTTGATATTGGCCATTATCCATACAATAAAACTGACCATATCACTGCTTTATATTTTTCAAGACTTAATATAGACCAGCCGACGGCACTTAAAAGCAACGAGCTCAGCCCGGGTAATTATTTTGCTATGGTTTATTACAAAGCAGCAATTTCAATAAACCACCTGGAGAAATATCTTGGCACCGAAGAATTTGACAGGATAATGAAACAGTTCTATGATAAATGGAAATTTAAACATCCATATCCATCAGACATTAGGAGGATATTTGAAGCTGAGAGTGGTAAAGATCTTTCATGGTTTTTTGATGATCTTATAGGCAGTACAAAAAAACTAAACTATAAGGCAAAAAAAATTGAAAGAACTGATGATAATTATATTATAACAATAGAAAACAAAGGAGATATTGCTGCTCCAATACCTGTAGCAGCAATGAACGACGAAGAAGCTGAACATATAGTGTGGCTTGAAGGTTTTTCCGGTGCAAATGAAGTTGCTTTTCCAAATGGAGATTACACTCATTTTACTATAGATCCGGACTATATCACCTTTGAATACAAAAGAAACAACAACACGATTTATAACAGGAAGTTTTTCCCACAGGCAAACACTCCGGAACTACAGCCTATTGCAAGTTTAGAAAATCCATTAAAAACACAAACATTTTACTCACCTGTAGCCGGCTGGAATAATGAAAACGGATTAATGGCAGGCATGTCGTTTTATAACCAGGTTATTCCATTCAAGTCAACCGAATTATTTGCTATGCCGATGTTTGCTTTTGGAAATGGCAAATTAGCAGGACAAGGCTGGGCATATAAAACATTTTTTAACAGGAGCAGGAAAATATTTCACTCTGTTAAAACCGGTATTGACGTTAAGAGCTACGGACTGGAGTCATATTATTTTGAAGATGTAAAGCAGTATTTAAAAGTTGAGCCATCATTAAAAATTGTTTTTAATCCGGGTATTAGTCCGAAAAAATTAAAAAACAACCTGGAACTCAGGGCTGTGTTTACCGGCAGGGATATGCCATACAGCTCCCCTCCCACTGATTTACAACAAATAGAAAAAAGATATAATCACTGGATTTACGAACTTTCATATTTTCAGGCTAAAGACAATACACTGAATAATTACTCCCTTTCCTCAACAATACAAGCAGATGAAAATATTATCAAAGCATGGGTTGAGGCAACTTATTCTCTGATTTATGATTACAGACGTAACGCTATAGACATAAGGCTATTTGCAGGTAATTTTTTCAAACAGCCCGGCAGTAACTCACTAATTGATTACAGATTCAGGCTAGGCAGTCATACCGGGAAACATGATTATCTCTACGACAACACATATCTTGGAAGATACAATCAGCAGGGAACATTATTAGGCAACCAGGTTTACAGAAATGACGGAGGTTTTAGAATTATTACCCCTGTGGGCCAAACCGACAAATGGATGGTGGCAATTAACACAAGTATAGATTTGCCATATATGCCTGTGAAAGTATTCGGAGATTTCGGAACATATCACAATGCGGCTAATGCTTATCCTCAATCTGAATTAATTCCATACGTTCTCGGACTGGAATTTGAGCCTGTAAAAGGAATTTTCTCCGTGTACTTCCCTCTTATTGTATCTCCTGATATTGAAAAAGCTGCAGGGTTTAATACAGATAATTATTTACAAAGAGTTTCATTTACATTGCGCTTTGATAAACTAAATCCATTCGTTGAATTGCGGGATTTTATTAATTTTTTTTATTAATAAGCTATAATAAGAAATGCTAACGAAGCTATCTCATATACTTAAAAGAAAAGCCAATTATACCAATATTATAATCGTGCTCGTTGCATATTTAATACTAAACCTATTAGTATTTCCATACTTTATAAATCAGATTAGTGAAGATAAAAAAATTCTGGATCTCACATTTGGCTTTGCTCCCCAATCTGCCTATGAAATATTAAGTTCATACAGCAATAATGAATTATCGGCATACAGAAATATGCTGTTATATGCTGATTTGATTTATCCCTTTGTTTATAGCCTTTTACTAAGTTTTGGAATTAGCTTAAATATAAAAAAGATAATCCGGCCCGGCAGTAAACTACAATATCTAAACTTATTGCCTGCTTTACCTTTGTTCTTTGACCTTTTAGAAAATACCAGCAGCCTGATAATGATTCGCATGCTGCCTGAAGAATCTATCACCGCTGCCTATATCTGTTCTGTTGCCGGAGTCCTCAAGTGGATAACAATAAGCCTGTGTATTTTTATTGTTCTGCTTGTTGTGATATTGAGATTTATTAATTACAGACAAAAAATTAAAACCATAAACAAACACTGAGCTTAATATCAACTCAGATATTAAAAATTGTTATCTTACATTGGATAACACATTAAGAAAAACTAATTTTAGGCCTTCAATAAAAATGCTATGCCAAAAATAAAATTTGTACATACTGCCGACCTGCATTTGGATACTCCTTTCAAAGGCCTGACACAGCATAATGCAACACTGGCAGAAAGACTTAAAAATGCAACTTTAAAAAGCTTTGATAATATTGTTGACTTATGCATTAATGAAAAAGTTGATTTTATTTTAATTGCCGGTGACATTTTCAATAGTGACCAACAAAGCTTATCAGCACAAATAAGTTTCATAAAAAACTTAAACCGCCTTCATGAGAATAATATCTCTTCATATTTTGTTTGTGGAAACCATGACCCACTGGAAAGCTGGTTGCCGTCACTCAAACTGCCGGAAACATCTGTGAGGTTTGGCGGCAAGAATGTTGAAAAATACTACTATAAAAAAGATGGGCAAGTCTTAGCAGATATTTACGGCATCAGTTATTTTTCAAAAGAAACTAAAGAAAACTTAGCTAAGAAATATGAAGTTATAGGAGAAAAAGCAGCATTTTCCATTGCTGTGCTTCATGGAACTACCGGCAATAGCGGTTCACACATACCCTACGCACCATTCAGCCCGGAAGATATTAAATCAAAAGCTTTTGATTACTGGGCTTTAGGACATATTCACAAACATGAAATTATCAATGACGCTCATCCGGCCATTGTTTATCCCGGAAACCCTCAAGGAAGAGATTTCGGAGAGACAGGACAAAGAGGTTGCTACATCGTGGAAATAGAATCAGGAGCAAAGCCAGATCTAAATTTCGTTCCTCTACAGTCAATTCGTTTTGAAGAAGTTGACATTTCCATTGATAATGTAGAGTATATTGACGAATTCAATAAGATTATTGAAAATAGCCTTGAGAAAATCACAGAAGATATTAATGTTGACTATATCCTTAGAATTACGCTTTCAGGCAGGACAGGCCTTCATAAACAACTATCAAAACAGAGTGAGATAAACAATATTTTGCAGGAGCTCAACGAGACTTATAACAATAAAACTCCTTTTGTCTTTATTGACAGTTTAATTATAAACACATCCCCTAATATCGATATAAGCCTGCTGGAAAAAGGCAAAGATTTCACCTCCGAGCTTTATAGAGAATTTCAAAACCTTAAGAAAGACAAAGATCTGACTGATGAATATATTAATCAAATATTCGATGAATTGCCTACTCAAGTTAGAAAAGAGTTATCGGACAAACAAGAGGACGAAATTTTTCAGGATAGTGAAAAAGAACAATTAACAGAAAAAGCTAAATGGATTTTACTTGATCAAATAATCAGTGACAAAGAATGATAATTAAAAAGGTAAATATTGACGGTTTCGGAATTTTTAATGATTATTCTATCGATAATCTTAATAAGGGGATTCATATTATAAAGGGAAATAATGAAGCCGGCAAATCCACATTATTAAAGTTTATTAAGTTCACCTTATTTGGTTATCCCAGGCATCTTGAAAACAGAATGCCACCTCTAAAAGGCGGTAAGCATAACGGCAGGATAACCGCTTTGCTCTCATCTAACGAAACAGCTGTTTTTGAAAGGGATTATACCGACTCAATCAGCTTGTCATATAGTGGCAATGTTTATAACGACAAATCAACCTGGTTTAGATTACTTGATAATGCCTCAAAAGAGCTCTTTGAAAATGTTTATGCCTTTACTATTGATGAGCTTACCGGGCTGGAATCCATAGAGAAATCAGGAATGGAAGATAAGATATTCAGTATTGGAATGGGGCTGGGCAATGTTTCCATTGGTGACATTGAGTCAAACATCAACGAAAATATTGATAATATTTATAAAAGCCGTGGTAAGATACAAAGCATTCCTACACTATTAAAAAGCATAAATGAGCAGCACAAAAAGATTAATGAAATAAAAAGCCTGTTGCCAAAATACAACAAGCTTATAGAGGACAAAAAGATATTAGAACAGGATATTTTAACTGTTAAGGATAATTATAATAAAGCAGAGTCAGAAAAAATCTTCATTGAAAAACACCTCAGGTGCTACGAAAGTTTTGTCATCATAATTAAGGCCAGGGAAGAACTTGAATCACTTCCCGAGTACAGAAATTTGGATGAAAATGGTATTCAGAAGTTAGAGAAAATTACCGAGAAGGAAAACGAGCTGGCCGAAAAGCAAGAGCTGTTATTAGATAATAAACCTGAAAGAAGCGGTATAAAACAAATAAAAGAAGAGATTAGCAGTATTTCATACAATGAGGAGCTTCTAAAAGAAAAAAACAGCAGTGACTATATCATAGCTCAAAAAAGTCTTTATAAAGACAACATTTCCAACCAATCTGAGCTTACAACAGAATTAGAAAGCCTTAACAGATCTATTGAGGAGTCGCTAAATAATATCAACCCTGATTTTACTGAAGCTT
>JAWOBS010000194.1:0-10382 GCA_046484145.1 Bacteroidales bacterium | reverse complement strand
TTCAAAAGCACTTTTAGAAAAAGGCAGGTCAACAGTAAATGTTGTCCCTTTCCCCATTTCCGAATCAACAAAAACATTTCCTTTATAGATTTTTATAAGCTCATGAGTAAAAGCCAGCCCAATTCCGGAGCCTGCTTTTTCAGTTTCATCAGCCATATAAAACCTGTCAAATACAAAAGGTATTTTCTTTTTTTCTATGCCTTTGCCTGTATCAGAAACTCTTATGCGCACCCATCCGGTTTCTTCACTTTTCATAATAGAAACAGTAATCTTACCTTCATCAGTATTTTTTATAGCATTAGAAAGTAGATTTAGGCATATATGCTCGATTTTTTCTTTATCAAAATCACCAATCAAAGGTTTATCATTGCAAATTACTTCCAGGCTTAAACCTTTTTCGTTGATCTGGCTGGAAAACATTTCTGTAATAAAAACGACATGCTCACAAATGTTTCCTTTGCTAAGTCTCATTTTAACCATTCCTTTCTCTATCTTTGAGATATTAAGAAGTTGGTTAATCAAGCCAAGTAACTTTTGTGCATTATATTTTACAGAAAACAAGGAAGCTTTTGCATTTGGGTTTTCTATTTTTTCAATAAGTTGCTCAACGGGGCCTAAAATCAGAGTTAAAGGAGTCCTGAATTCATGAGAAACATTTGTAAAAAACCTGGATTTCATCTCATCGAGTTCTTTTAATTTCTCTGCCTGGTTTTCAAGTTTAAGGTTTTGTGCTTCTATCTTAATTTGCTTTTCTTCAATTTCTTTGTTTTTATTTTGCAACAGCAGGTTTACTCTTTTCTTTTGTTTGTATCTTGTAAAAAGCAAAAACACTCCTAAAGCTGTTAGAATTAGCAAGACAACAACAGCAGTGGTAATAACTCTCTGTCTGAATAAACGGTTTTGGTTTATTTCATTTTGTTGATTAAGTAAAACAATTTCATTTTCTTTTCTTTCGGAATCAAATCTTTCAAGCAGCTCAGAAACCTGCTTTTGCTTTTCTTGTTGGTATATAGTGTCTTTGATATTTATATATTGCTTTAGAAAGTCTGCTTCTTTTTTACTGTTATTAGTTGCTTCAGAAATTTTAGCTAGTTTTTTGTAATTATTCATCAACACATAAACAATATTTCCTTTAAGTGCAATATCAACAGATTGCATATAATACTTTTCTGCTTTTTCATAATTGCCGAGTAAGTAATATGAATTTCCTGTTCCTGCATAAGCTTCAGCCAGCCCTTTTTCATTACCTATTTCTTCAAAAATCTCAGCAGCCATATTAAAATGGTTTAGGCTTCTTTTGTAGTTTTTATTAATTAAGTAAACCTCCCCAAACTTATTATATGTATTTGCCAGCCCAAGTTTATCATCCACATGATTATAGCATTTTAAGGCATTTCTTAAGTAATAAAAGCAGGAATCGATATTTGACAATTTCATGTGAATGGAGCTCAGCGTGACATAGCTTTGTGCCATGCCGTATATATTATCGATTTCTTTTTCAATTTCAAATGCCTCGTTGAAATAATACAAAGCCATATCATAATTGCTTTCTTCAAAATATATACTTCCAATATTTTCAAGATTTGCTGATTTATAGCGTTTATTATTAATCCTGCTGTTTATTTCAAGGGCAGTCATGAAATACTCAAGGGCTTTAGTTCTGTTTCCCCATTCTTTGTAAATAGTTCCTATGTCATTATAATAAGCAGATGCTTCATCCGGATATTTCTCGTGATCAATCATTTCAAGTGCCTGTTGATAATAATCAATAGACTTTGAGAAGTCACTCAGGACATGATATGCAGTGCCAAGATTTGCAACTGTAGTGGCTATTTGCTGTTTATCCTCCAGCTCTTCAAAAATCTGCAGTGATTTCTTATAATGCTCAATAGCAGTATTGATGTCGTTTTTATACCAATATGCCGTGCCTAATGTCCTTGTTGCAGAGGCATAAGCTCTTCTGTCATTTATTTCTTTAGAAACAGATATAGCTTCATTAAGATAGAATATAGCAGAGTCAATTTCATTAAGAAGAACATATGACATTGCTATTTTCTGATAAGCATTTGGTAATTTGTCTTTTAGGCTTTCTTTTTGAGCGATGATAACAATTTCCCGGGGGTATGCTATGCTTGCCCCGGGATTGTTCTGATAAGTAGCCTGATGAAGTTCGTTTAAAATAATTATCCTTGCATCAATATCTTCTTCATTGCGAAGTAAAGACATTAAGCTGTCGGTTTTTTCTTCCTGTGAAAAAGCACCTATAACCGATAGTGTTAGAATTGCAGTTAGAGTAAATGCTCTTAAAAAGAAAACTTTAAACAAACTCCTGTTCATTATAAAAAGAATTAAACTCTTTCCAGTTTTACAGTAAAATGCCTCATAATTGGGGCTTCATATACGATGTTAAAACCTTTTGTAATTTCATCGCGTCTCTCATAAACATTTGCCAGTGAGGCAGCAATATAATCCATATGATTGTAGGTATAAACTCTTCTGGGTATAGCAAGGCGCAATAATTCCAGCGCCGGATACCTGTTTTCTCTTGTTTGGGGATCTCTGTCAGCAAGGATAGTTCCGATTTCCACGCCTCTTACACCTCCCTCAATGTATAGTTCAACAGCAAGAGTTTGAGCCTGGTATTGTTCTTTGGGAACATTGGGCAAAAACTTATTGGCATCAACAAAAACAGCATGGCCACCTGTTGGTTTTTGAATAGGAATACCATACTCTTTCAGCTTTTCGCCAAGGTATGCAACCTGCTCAACCCTTGATTCCAGGTAGTCAAATTCTGTTCCTTCCATAAGCCCCTGTGCCAAAGCACCCATGTCCCTTCCGGCCATCCCGCCGTATGTCAGGTAGCCTTCAAACATAATCAGGTATGTGCTGGCCTTGTCATATATCTCTTTACTTTTCAAAGCAATAAATCCGCCGATATTAACAATTGCATCTTTTTTACTGCTCATAGTTGCACCATCGGCATAACTAAACATTTCTTTCACAATCTCTTTAATGCTTTTTTCACCGTATCCTTTTTCGCGCTTTTTAATAAAATAAGCATTTTCAGCAAATCTTGCAGAATCAAAAATCAAAGGGATATCAAACTTTTTACAAAGAGCAGAAACATCTTTAATGTTTTGCATTGAAACCGGCTGTCCTCCGGATGTATTGCAAGTTAAAGTCAGTATACACATTGCAATATTTTCCTTAGGATTGTTTTTAAATACGTCCTCTAGTTTTTCAAGGTCAATATTTCCTTTAAAAGGATGGGAAATTTCAGTGTTAAATGCTTCATCAATTGTGCAGTCAATAGCTTTTGCCCTGCGAAATTCTATATGGCCTTTTGTTGTATCGAAGTGGGAATTGCCCGGAACTAAATTTCCTTCTTTTATCATTGCCGAGAATAACACATTTTCGGCGGCTCTGCCCTGGTGAGTGGGCATAAAATAGGGCATTCCAAGAAGTTCGTTTATTACATCTTTCAATTTATAGTATGATAAAGAACCTGCATAACTTTCATCTCCAAGCATGATTTCAGACCATTGCATATGGCTCATTGCACCGGTGCCACTGTCTGTGAGCAAGTCAACAAAAACCTTGTCGCTCTTTAATCCAAAAAGATTATATCCGGTTTCTTTGATCCATTTTTCTCTTTCTTCGCGGGTGCTTCTGTAAATAGGTTCTACAACTTTTATTTTATAGGGTTCAGCATATGGTAATTTCATCTTATTTTCTTTTTAATGGTTTGTATAAATTGTTTAAATAATTGAGTTTAAAGGATATGCCTAAACTCATTTCTTTGGAAAAGAAAATAAATATGAATCCCGTCTTTTAATATTTTTGAAGAGTATCTTTATGACTTTCATCTTTCTGTGTAAGATTTCTGTTATAATTGTAGCAAAATTATCAAAAATTTATGATAAAACCATTTATGATTTAAGTATGATTTTTTTCCTGTCTTTCGGATAGGACATCCACTTTTCAAAGAAAAATCTTAATCCGCGTCACTTTTTCTTAGCAAAGACAAAGTATTCGTGAGCAAGTTGAAATTTAAAAAATTGGAACACTGATGACACGGATTAGACAGATAATCACTGATAAGAGGTGTCGGGTGATAGCTAATCAGGTATCGGGTGTCGGGTATATTGCTATCTTAGCGTAATAGTTTTTTGCTGTTACGCAGAGGTACGCTAAGGATTCGCAAAGTTCCGCAGAGAGCTTTTTGCCAGCACATTCGTGAGCAAGTTGAAATTTAAAAAAATGAATTTAGAAATTCTGATTTAGCTTCGCAGATTTTCTCCGATTAGTGCATCAGGCATTGAATACTATCCCTAAACAACTCAACGAATAAACGATTAAACTAAGAATTTGGTTTAACTCCCTTTTTTCCGGACACTTTTTTCGAAGAGGTTTAGGACATTTTCATTTTTCTCCTTATAGCGCTCTTATCATGCATTCTCAATTCTAATCGCTGAGTATTTAAAAGGAGCAATTTTAGATTGTGGGTCAATTTCGCTTCTTGTGAGAGCATTTACAGCTGCTTCATGAAAATGCCAGGGCATAAAAGCTTCTCCTTGCAAAACCTCTTCACTTATTCGGGCAATTGTCTTAAGGCTTCCTCTTTTTGAGCTAACGACAACTTCACTGCCATCCTCAATATTGTACTTATTAGCATCATCAGGATTTATTAAAATGTAATGCTTATTAGCGTATGCATTTAGAACATTACTTTTCCGCGACATTGTTGATGAGTGATATTGATAGAGTATCCTGCCGGAATTTAGCACCAATGGATAATCAGCGTTTGTTTTTTCACTTTGCTCAGTATATTCAACCGGAAATAGCCTAGCCTTTCCTGATTCAGTATTAAATTTTTCCAGGAATAAGGTAGAAGTTCCGGGATCATTAAAATCAAAACAAGGCCATTGTATTCCTTCTTTTTCAATACGCTCGTATGTGATACCTCCCATAATTGGAGCAGCCTTTGTTAATTCATTGAATATATCTTCCGGACTTTGGTATTCTCCGATGTTATAGCCCATATGTTTAGCAATATCTACGGTGATTTTCCAATCCTGGCGTGCTTCGCCGGGACTTGGTATAGCTTTTCTGAGCCTTAAAACCCTCCGATCGCTGTTTACTACACTTCCATCTTTTTCATACAAAGAAGCAGCAGGCAAGATAACATCAGCATATTCTGTTGTTTCAGTCATAAAAATATCCTGCAGAACCAGAAATTCTAACTTTTTCAGGGCTTCTATCGTATGATTTTGGTTTGGGTCTGTCACAACCGGGTTTTCACCCATAATATACATGCCTTTTATATCTCCGGTGTGGGCAGCATTGATTATTTCAATTGTAGAAAGGCCGGGTTTGTCACTTAAGCTTTCAAACGGAACATTCCAGAGTTTTGCAATTTTTTTTCTGTTTTGCTCGTCTTTTAAAGGAATATATCCCGGATAATTAAGCGGGCTGGCACCAACATCCGTAGCTCCCTGCACATTGTTCTGGCCGCGCGGCGGATTAATGCCGCATAATTCCTTGCCAATCTGGCCGGTGATCAGGCACATGTTCAATAAAGAAAAAACATTATTTGTACCTACTGTTTGCTGGCTCATTCCCATGCCTGTGGCTATCATGGCAGTTTTTGCATTGGCATACATTACTGCTGCATCGATAATCTTTTCACCGGGGACACCGGTAATTTTTTCTGTATATTCTAAAGTATATTTTTGTGTAAGCAGCTTTAACTCCTCAAAAGCTTGCAGCCCGTTTTCAATTCTGTTGCTAATAAATTCTTTATCAATAAGGCCTTTCTTAATAATGACATTTATCATTCCGTTCAAAAGAGCAACATCAGTTGCAAGTTTTGGTTGCAGCCAAATATCTGCATAATTCACAAGGGGAGTCCATTTTGGATCTATTACGATAATTTTTTGTCCTTTAGCCTTTCCTCTTTTTAAAAATGTTGCAGTAACAGGATGTGTTTCAATGATATTGTTTCCTGTAACCAGCAAACAATCGGTATCTTCAAAGTCTTCTATTGAATTACTGCCTGCGCCATCGCCAAGAGATTTTAGCATAGCTGTTACTGTTGAGGCATGACATAACCTTGTGCAATAATCCACATTGTTGTTGCCAAAAGCAATTCGAATAAACTTCTGAAAAAGATAATTTTCTTCGTTACTACACTTTGCAGAGCTATATCCCGCCAAGGAATATTTGCCATTCTTGTTTTTTATCTCGTTAAACTTTTGAGCAATATATTTTAAAGCCTCATCCCAGGATGCTTTTTCAAATTTGCCATTTCTTTTTATCAGTGGTGTAGTTAATCTTTCTTTACTATTGGCATACTGATAACCAAAGCGTCCTTTCACGCATAGCCTCCCATAGTTTGGAGAGACTCCATCATGCCCGTCAGACCTGATTATTTCATCATCCTTTACAAAAATTTCAATCTGACAACCTACGCCACAGTATGGGCAGGTGCTAATAACTTTCCTGTCAATCTCACTTAGCTTGATCTTTTCCCTGTTTGGTTTTTCAACAATAGCTCCGGTAGGACAAAGTTGAATACATTCACCGCAGCCGTCACATTCCGAATTTTCCCAATCTCCATATCCGGCAATAATATACTTAACAATTCCCCTGTCGGCAAAACTTAGTACGTTTTTTCCCTGCACTTCCTCGCAGGCTTTAATACAACGAAAACATTTAATACATTTAGATGAGTCATAAGACAGAACCGGTGAAGAAGCATCAATGATGCGCGGTATATTTTGCCATATTGAACTGATAGGCCTTTTAGAAGGATTTTTTAAATTATATTTTTCCAGGAGTGGCCTTAGTTCATCTTCATAGGCATCGTCAAACTCTTCATTATGCTCTGCCAGGAGATATGCAAGAGTGTGTCTTCGATTTTGTTCAAGTTCGTCATCAAAAGCCGTAACCTTCATTCCATCCTTAGCTTCAATTGTGCAAGCCATCACCGGCCCTTTCATGTTTTCAATTTTCACTACACAAAGCCTGCATGCACCTGTAGGAGTCAGTTTATGATGAAAACACAAACCCGGAATTTCAATGCCGTTTTTACGGGCAATATTCAGCAGGTTATCACCTTCCTGTGCTTTTATGGTTTTCCCGTCAATTTGTATGCTTACAGCTTTTTTCATTCTATGATTCTGTTTTTAAAATATTTAATTACTGACTTAACCGGCATTATAGGGCTCTGCCCCAGCGGGCACAGTGAGTTCTGCGCCATATATTCTGATTCTTGAAGCATGAAATCAAGGTTTTTATCGGAAAGGCCGGTTTTAGCAATTTCATCATCCAGAATTTTTGTTCCTATCCTGCATGGCACACATTTACCACAGCTTTCATGTTTGAAAAAAGACAATACTGATTTCATCATCGCTTTAAGATCTGTTTTATTGTCAATTATAATGACAGCACCGGATCCGAGGGTAGCACCTTTCTGTTTCAGTGTTTCATAAGCCAGCGGGGTGTCGAGAAAAGAGCTGTCGACAAAGGTGCCAGCAGCACCGCCTAAAAGTGCACCGGTAAATTCAAAACCTTCTTTCATGCCCTCACAAACATCAAACACAAGATCTCGCAGGCTAACACCCATAGGTAATTCAAAAACGCCTGTTTTCCGGACGTTTCCACTCACGCAAAACAGTTTAGTTCCTTTGGATTCTTCCGTGCCGATTTTTGCATATTCTTCAAAGCCTTCAGAAACAATAAAAGGTATGTGAGAAAAAGTTTCTACATTGTTTATCAGGGTGGGTTTTTTCCATAAGCCTTTCTCCGCGGGAAAAGGTGGTTTTATACGTGGATATCCCCGCTTGCCTTCCAAAGATTCCAGCAATGTGAGCTCCTCACCACACAAATATGAGCCTGCCCCAAGAAACACATCCATCTCAAAAGAGAAATCAGAGCCCAGGATGTTTTTTCCAAGAAAACCTTGCTCATAAGATTGCTTTATTGCGTTTTTAATATTTTCTATTGATTGATAAAATTCGCCACGAATATAAACATATGCATGTGTAGCTCTAACAGCATATCCGGCAATTATTATACCTTCAATTACAGAAAAGGGATCAGATTCCATAAGCATCCTGTCTTTGAAAGTGCCGGGCTCTCCTTCATCGGCATTGCACACCACATAACGAATTTCGGATTCATCACTGGATTCGGCTGTGAATCTCTGTTTCATCCCGGTAGGAAATCCGGCGCCGCCCCTGCCTTTTAATCCCGATTTTTCTATGCTTTCAACAATATCAGAAGGCTTCATTAAAAGAGCCTGCTTAAGTCCGCTAAAACCATCATTCCTAATAAAATCATCAATAGATCCGGGATCTATTTTGCCTTGCCTTCGAAATGCAATTTTTGGAAATGTCTTTATCATGGTTTTGCTTTTAATTGTAAAATGATTTTATCAATTTTTTCTTCGCTCAGCTCTGTGTAAACTTCGTTATTTATCATCATTGATGGAGCTTTGCCGCATCTTCCAATACACTCGGAAAGTTCAAGTGTAAGCAAACCATCAACAGTAGTTTCTCCCGGACTGATTTTTAATAATTGCTTTAAATAATTCAGAATATTTAGAGAACCCATCATATTACAAACAGGAGATTTGCAGAGCCTGATAATATATCTTCCACGTGGCTTAAAGCTAAACATGGAATAATAACTCACAATTCCATATAATTGCGCTTTTGTGTTTTTAAAATAATTTGCGACAAGATCTAATGTTTTCTCGCTGATATACTGCTGTGGGTGTGCATCCTGCAGCTTATGAAGAACTTTTATAATATTCTCCTGCGCCGGATCAAACTCATGTAATACTTTTTTGATCTCATTTTCAGTTAATTCCTTTTGCATAATCCTGCGCTTTCTTTAGGTCATTAACATCATTTACATTAAAAAAGATCCGGTTTTTGTCAAACGTTTCATCTACATGAAAATATCTCATATTAATATCATCAAATAAAAGCTTGATTTTATGATTTGTGTTTTCAAGCAAATTAATAACAGGAGGCATTATATTTTTCGAATAAATTGCATGCAGAGGTTCAATCCCTTTCTCATGCACCGGTATCAAAGCATCGCATGGTTCTGAAAACATATTCTCAATCATCTTTTCTATCAAATCACCTGATAAAAAAGGCATATCACAGGAAAAAACAAAAACATTATCAGAGCCAGAGAACTCCAAAGCAGCATGGATTCCCCCTAAAGGCCCTGCTGAAATAAAAATATCCTTAGTTGAAGGAACACCAAACTCAGCTAAAGGATCATTGCTTACAACAAATATGTTATTAAAGTATTTTTTTAGAACTTCAATTTGAAGGTCACATAGTTTTTTACCGGCAATATCGAAAAAGGCTTTATTATATCCACCAAATCTCGAATTTTTGCCCCCTGCTAATATAGCTGCTGATATCTTCATAGGATTATATTTTTGTATATACAAATGTATAAAATTATCTCCATTTTATAAATGCCTGTTTTTTCAAACAAAACAGAAGAAAAACCAATTAAAGAACAAAAAATTGCTTTTTAAGTGATTAACATAGAAATAAAGTGAAAGATTTTGTTAGTTTTACGCACTCATTATTTTTTTTAAAACACAAAAAATATTTTATCAATGAGAAGGGTGAAAGTGTTGATTATATGGATATTGCTGATGTTTGTCGGCTATTCTTCATTTTCAGATGAAGTTTCAATTATTGACTCATTAAAGAATGAGCTCGCAGCCTCTTCTCATGACACTACAAGAATTTATTTGTGTGCACATATTTCGGAAAAATACCAGGATACAGGAATAGACATTGATTCGGCTAAGTATTATGCAAAAAAGGCTATTAATATCGCTGGCAAAAACTTAGCTGAAAACGCAGAGAGTGATGATTTCGATGAAACCGAAAAATATTATATCAAGTATGAAGCTAAAGCGTATTATATAATTGGGTATTGCTATTTGGACGAGGGCAACTTCAATGAGGCTATTCCACAATTTGAAGCTGCCATTGCTTTATGTGAAAGGATAGATTCAAAAGAAGGAATTGCAGAGAATTATACTCCCTTAGGAATAATTCAATATGCAATGGGTAATTATGATGGTGCTATTGATTATTTTCAAAAAGGGCTGGATATTTTTATTGAAATTGAAGACTCTCTCAGTATAGCAAGCGCATATACCTCCCATCACGGCCGTAACCAGCTGGGCGATACTGGGCGAGACCCTGTCCGCCAGGACCTGGCTGGGCATGGCGGTGACCATCGCCGGGATCAGCCTGGTGGTCCTCGACTCCTCTTATATAGTTTTTCCAGAGGTTATTTTTATCTTCAACACAAGGAACAACTCCTAAACCACATTG
>JAWOBS010000135.1:0-5767 GCA_046484145.1 Bacteroidales bacterium | reverse complement strand
ATTAAGTGTAAAAGCTACGGCAGGAAGTACCGTCTTTTATATAGGAAACCCGGCTTTAAACAATATAAACTTAAGTTCAGGCTCTAATCTTATTAAGCAAGATTAAGGATAACTTCTTATTTAAAGCTTGTAAGACAACATGTTTATCCAAATAAAAAAGAGTTATGTTAATAAACAACATAACTCTTTTTACTGGTGACTCCGCCAGGATTCAAACCTGGAACCTCCTGATCCGTAGTCAGGTGCACTATTCAATTATGCTACGGAGCCTTAATTCGGAGTGCAAAAATACAATTTTTTTCAATGATTCAAAATATATTTGACAAAAGATATTTGTAATAAATCGCTTTTATTTCCAGCATATTGCACTATATAGTGCTGCTTTAAAGAAAAAATGCCTGCATACTTTAAAATATATGCAGGCATTAGCAAACATCAATAAACAAAATTCTATTTTTTTACTTTTATCGAACATCCAATTGCCTTGGTTTCTTTGACTTCCGGCTTTTTACCTTTTAAAAGAGCATCAACAGCATTTGCCAGGTATTTTTCTTTAACTGCATTAGCGTCTTTATAATTGTCATCTATAGCTCCAATATATTCTACAATAAGATCATCACCTTTTTTATTTAAAAGGAATACATGTGGTGTGCGTGTTGCACCGTATTGCGGATAAATCTTTTGCCCCCTGTCAAATAAATAAACAAAAGGGAAGTTCTTTTCTTTTGACCGTTCTACCATTTTTTCATAGCTATCTTCAGGTTGCACTTCCGGGTCATTCGGATTAATTGCTATAACAGGATATCCTTTGGGAGCATATGATTTATGTAAATCTATTATTCTGTCTTCATATGCTACAACATAAGGACAATGGTTACAGGAAAAAATCACTATAAAACCTTTGGCATCAGGGTAATCACTCATAGATACCATTTTCCCGTCAACATTCAATAAACTAAAATCTGTGGCTTTATCTCCAATTTCATAGCCCTGACTCATAGCACCGGTTGCTGTGATCATAGCCAGGATAAAAATAAAAATTAACTTTTTCATAATGTTTTGTGTTTTGGTTAATAATATTTATTGATTTAAAAATTTTTTCACTTCTTCTTCTAACTCTTCCATGTTAAAGACTTTTTCATAAAACTGTCTTTTACTTTTATTATATATAACTGTGGCCGGTATGGCTCCTGACCATTCTGTGCTTACTTCATTAATCCAGCTGTTAGAATCAGGATCATCCAGTAATATTACTTCAGAGAGTATATTTCGGTTTTTAATAAATGGAATAAGCCTGGTTTCATATTGTGTTGGAAAGTCCAGACTTATTAAAAGGACTTTTAATCTTTGATTACTGTATTTTTCATTAATCTCTTCAAAATGAGGTATCTCTTTTACACATGGCGAACACCATGTAGCCCAGAAATTTATCACATAGGTAGTGTCGTTGTTTTTATTCAGCAGGGGCCGGATTTCGTTAAAATCAACTATCGGAATCGTTTCATTATTACCGTCCGGAATGCTATTAGCTGCATTATTTGCAGGTATAACAGCAAATGCAATTATAAAAATTAAAAGTATCCTTGCCATTTTAGTTGTTGATTTGTGTGTATTATAAAACCGGAAAAGGACTAGATTGTTCACTTTGAATTGCAGATATCAAATAGCACACGGATGACACTGATTAGACTGATAATCACTGATTTTTAATTGCGGTATCAAAATATTTGTAATTATATAATTGAAATTGATTTATTGTTAAACTTTGTAAAAACACCAATACATAGAATAATGTTATTCACGAATGAAAAGAAAAAATCCGTTTTAATCCGTTAAATCCGTGTCATCCGTGTTCCAATTTTTTTAATTACATTTTATTCAACGTTCTATAAAGATAACAAGAAAAATATTAGAAACTGACACATAAAACATTACTATGGTATTGCATCGGGAGATTCTACCGGTTTTTGACTTTTAATCACACTTTTCTTTTTCCATCTTCCCATTCTGTAATAAATAAAAATTGCTAAAAATCCAAACATCCATGCAATGGGAATTCCCAGCCAAATACCTTTAGTCCCCATAAACTGCGATAAAAGATAGGAGGCAGGAAGTCTGAACACCCAAAGGGAAAGCAGTGTAATAAACATGGGAATAATTGTATCGCCGGCACCTCTTAAAACTCCCTGCGTTACAAACATTGCTGAGAAAATAATATAAAAAGAAACGACGATTATAAGATATTCATATCCTATTCTAATAACCTCAGGGTCATTGTTAAAAATACTTATCATTTGTTCTCCAAACAACCAGGCAGCAATGCTTACTACAATTGAAATTATACTTGTAACTGTTAATGTATATTTCAATCCGGCTTTAATCCTGTGAAGTTTATTTGCCCCAATATTTTGCCCAACAAAAGTAGATAGTGCTAATCCAAAATTCATTGCAGGCATAGCAGCAAACATATCAATGCGCCCCGCGATAGTAAATGCAGCAAGTGTATTGGTACCAAAATCCGAGACAATTCCAACCATGGCAATCATCCCCAATGCAACAAAAGTATGCTGCATTCCGGTAGGCAAGCCAATTTTTACACTTCTGAAAAAGATGTCTTTATCAAATACTAATTCCTTTATCTTAATTTTTATCAATACATGAGTTTTATTTAAGTATAAAACACTTAAAATAAAAGCAATGCCTTGTGCCAGAACAGTTGCAAACGCAACACCGCCAATGCCCATATTAAAAACAAGCACAAATAACAGGTCGAAGCCAACATTAAGTATTGATGCAATTATCAGGAAATATAAAGGTGTTTTCGAGTCTCCCAGGCCTCGTAAAATCGAACTAATTGAGTTATACCCAAACAAAAATACAAAGCCGGCTGCAAATATGTTAAAATACAAAGTTGCATCTGCAATAAGCTCATCGGGCAAACCTATAAGCACCCATATCTGTTTGATAAATATTAACCCAATTACGGTGAGCACAATAGAGGCGAAAAACAAAAACACAAATGCAGTATCTATAGCTCTTTTAACTTGTTTAAAATCCTTAGCACCATAGTATTGCGAGATGATTATTGTTGTTCCTGTGGCAATTCCTATCACAAGACTCAGTAAAACAAAAATGACTGGAAAAGAAGCACCTGCAGCAGCGACAGCATTCTTACCGATGTATTGTCCAAGTATAATAGTATCTACAATATTATACATTTGCTGAAAAACATTTCCCAGCAACATTGGAAGCGCAAACCTGAAAATTTGGGAACCGGCGGTGCCCACTGTCATATCACGCATGCAGATAGAATTATATAGTCTGTATGAGCGGCAAAGGTAATATTTTTTACTGCCTGTTTTTTATAAACATTACTTAAATCAAAATTGCGTACATTTGTCTTTAGAATTAACGAAAAGTTCAATAAAAATGGATATATCTGTTGTAATTCCTTTATATAATGAAGAAGAATCACTTCCCGAACTTGTAAGCTGGATAGACAAGGTTATGAATGAAAATAAATTTTCATATGAGGTTCTTTTAATTGATGATGGCAGCTCTGATAATTCATGGGAAGTTATTGAAGAGCTTAAATCAAAATTTTCTAGTGTTAAGGGGGTACAGTTTAGAAGGAATTATGGAAAATCTGCAGCTTTAAATGTTGGCTTTACTTATTGCAGCGGAGATGTTGTTATTACAATGGACGCTGATCTGCAGGACAGCCCTGAAGAAATTCCGGAACTGTACAGGATGATTAAAGAGGAAAAATATGACATCGTCAGCGGCTGGAAGAAAAAGCGCCATGACCCAATCTCCAAAACTATTCCTACAAAGCTTTATAATTGGGTTACAAGACGAATGACAGGCATAAAACTGCATGACTTCAACTGTGGATTAAAAGCTTACCGATTAAAAGTTGTAAAAAGCATTGAAGTATATGGAGAGATGCACCGTTATATCCCTGTTATGGCCAAATGGGCCGGCTTTAAGAAAATCGGGGAGAAAGTCGTAAAACACAGTAAAAGAAAATACGGAAAGACAAAATTTGGCTTTGAAAGGTTCTTTAATGGCTTTCTTGATTTGATATCAATACTCTTTATTACAAGATTTGGACGCAAGCCAATGCATATATTCGGATTATTAGGAACATTACTGTTCATAGCCGGGTTTGCAATTGCTATATACCTGGCTTATGCTAAATTCGTTTGGCAAGGATATCATATGACCGAAAGGCCATTGTTTTATTTTGGACTATTGGCAATGATTATTGGTACTCAATTGTTTATGACCGGTTTTTTGGGTGAACTGATCTCAAGAAATTCATCGGAAAGAAATAATTATCTCATCGATCAAACTACAGAAGAAAATTGGCAAATATAGTTTTAATTGGTTCGGCATATCCCTTAAGAGGAGGTGGATTGGCAACCTTCAATGAAAGGCTTGCCAAGGCTTTTATGCAGGCAGGTCATAATATTACCATCTATACATTTTCATTGCAGTACCCATCTATATTTTTCCCCGGTAAAACTCAATTATCAGATGAAAAACCACCGCAGGGCCTGGATATTAAGGTTAGGATTAACAGCATAAATCCTTTTAACTGGTATAAGACCGGTAAAGAAATTGCCCGGCTTAAACCCGACCTTGTAATTGTCAGGTACTGGATACCATTTATGGCTCCATGTCTGGGCACTATTTGCAGAAAGATTAAAAAGAACAAGAAAAGCAAAATTATAGCTATTGCCGATAATATAACACCGCATGAAAAACGGCCGGGCGATAAAGCCCTCACAAAGTATTTCATTAAGAGTGTTGATGGCTTTATAACTCTTTCTCAATCTGTTATGGATGATCTTAATAATTATGATCTTACGAAGCCCAGGAGATTATGCCTACATCCTTTATATGATAATTTTGGTGAGAAGTTACCTAAAGAAAAAGCCCTGGAGTTATTGAAGCTGCCGGCAGACTATAAGTACCTGTTGTTTTTTGGATTTATAAGAGATTATAAAGGACTTGACCTGTTGATAAAAGCAATGGCTGATCCGGTATTAGCCGGTGAAAAGATAAAAGTTCTGGTTGCAGGTGAATTCTATTCCAATCAGAAATATTATATTGAATTAATAGAAAACCTTGGAGTAAAGGATGATATTATTTTACATAATGACTTTATTCCAAATGAGATGGTTGCTGCATGGTTTTCTGCAGCCGACCTGGTGGTGCAGCCATACAAAGATGCTACCCAAAGTGGTGTAACACAAGTAGCATATCATTTTGAAGTACCCATGATAGTGACAAATGTAGGAGCACTGCCGGAGATGGTTCCGCATAAACGGGCAGGTTTTGTTGTTGAACCCGATGAAAAACAAATTGCAAAAGCTGTTAAGGAATTCTTTAAGGATGATATGGCTGAGCATTTTTCAATAACAATAAAAGAAGAGAAAAAACGCTTTTCCTGGGAAAGCTTGATAGAAAAGATATTTGAAGTTGAAAATAGTATCGACTCAAATTAGTTTTGAATTAAAAATAAAGCCATGAGCATTGAAAACATTATAAAATCTTCAATAGAAGTAAAACAAGCTGTTTTAAATGATAAAGAGCTCTTAGATAACATAGTAGCTGCTTATGAAAAGATAATATTAATGTATAAAAATGGCCGAAAGCTGTTATTATGCGGTAATGGAGGCAGCGCTGCAGATGCTCAGCACCTGGCTGCAGAGTTTTCCGGCAGGTACTACCTTGATCGCCCTGCCCTTAATGCAGAAGC
>JAWOBS010000129.1:0-7068 GCA_046484145.1 Bacteroidales bacterium | reverse complement strand
CCTTGCTCGACACTTATTGCTACCCATGCAAAATCGTGAGCGTTTTCAAGGCGATAATTTAAGCTTTTATAATTGTCTGAAGATGGAGGAAATTCATTATTATCAGGAAGTTGATAACTGAATAGTATCATATGCCAATCATAGGCAAGGGAATCAAGCAAAGTGCGTTCACTTTCGGTAAGTAATTCACCCGAAGAGGCAACGATATAGTTATCAGGCAGAGTAATTTCAACGTCAAAGTTTCCAAATTCGGAATAAAACTCACCTATATCCAGGTATGGCATAGGATGCCAGCCAAATTTATCATACACTGCAGGTTTGGGATACCATTGTGTAACGTGATATGCTTGTTTGTTATGTCCCAGCCTCGAAAAAAATGCATGAGGAAACTTTACTCTGAAAGGAGTTTTTATAATTATTGTATCACCCGGCAATACAGGCTCATTAGGGAATATAATGGCAATGTCGGGATTATTCTCATCCAGGTGCTGCCAGTTTACTTCCTTATCATCAATTTTAAAATTCAGACTGTCTATAAACCCCCTGTCTTCAGGTGAAGAAAAATGGAAATCAAGGTTTCCTCTTTCGAGTTGTTGCTTTGCAAATGCTGTATTATTGCTGCTGTATGCATTAGGCCAAAGATGCATATATATAAATAATAATGTATCCGGACTATTGTTGATGTACTCTGTTTCAATATCGGCCATTAACATATGCCTGGAATCATCAAGTTTTACTTTAATCTTATGATTTACTTCCTGCTGAAAGTAATCATTTTCCTGACTAATGGAATAAATTGTGTTGTGCTGTGAAAAGAATAACAGAAAGGAAAGCAGCAGGTATTTATTAACGAAATATTTTTTTACAAAAGGGGAAGTACCTTTTGTAAATTTTAAGTGCTTGATGACTTGATTTATTTGCATTAGCATACTCATATATATGCAAAAATACTTATATAAGCTTAATCGGGAAGCTTTTCATCAAGTATTTTATTTAGTTCCTTTGTGCTGATTCCTTTATCAATGATTTTACCTTCTTCATCAATCAAAACATTATAAGGTATGCCTTCAACATTATAGAGGCTAACAACAGGGCTGTTCCAAAATCTAAGGTCGCTCACTTGTATCCATGTTAAAGAATCTTCCTTAATTCCCTGCAACCACTCATTTCTATCACGGTCTAATGAAACAGCATATATCTCAAAGCCGCTATCATTATACTTGTTATAAATATCTTTCAAGTCTTTATTATTTTGCCGGCAAGGCGGACACCATCCTGCCCAGAAATCTATTAAAACGATATTTCCCCTTAGGGAAGAAAGTGCAATTTGTTCGTCTTCAGGGTTCTTCATGACAATCTCCGGAGCGGTCTTGCCGGATTGAAGCTGTTCTTCTGCCAGTTCTCTCTGTTTTGTTCGGCGCTTAAAGTTGCTTATCTGTTTCTTTAAATCAAGGACGTGCTTATTAGAAGGGTATGCTTCTGCCAGGCTTTTACTTAAGCTTTCAAAGTATTCAAAATCTTCTCTCATTGTTAGGAGTATTTGGTCTCCAAGATATTGGTTTAAAGCGATAATTGAGGCCAAAGATTTTTGATGCTCTTCAATGAATGATTTTACAAAATCTCTTTGATTTTCATATATTTCAGTATAACTGAGATTAAGTTTTTCTCTTATGTCTTCGAAATCCGGTAAGTACCTGCTTTCTCTATATTTATCAGCTAATGAATCCAGTTTATTATAACTGTCTGTAAGTTTTCTGTTAAGCTTTAACATTAGCTCGGAACCTTCAGAACCCTTTATCTCACAGCTCATTAGCAAGTCGTCAGCATCACAACTCATTTCAATTTCTTCACCGGGTTCAATCAGCAGAGTAATTGAGTTGCCCGGACTAATACTGATAATATAAAAGCCGGCTTCTTCAATTTCTTTTCTGAATGCAAACTGCCCGTTTTTATCAGTACTGATGCTGTCTAATGGAATTAAATCCTGGGGTGTTAGCTCTTCTATACTAAATGTAATATTTTCTGCATTTTCTAACTTCCCTTTAAGAATAAAATCTTTATCCTCTTTTTCTTTTTCGGTTTTGCACCCCAAAAAGAATACTAATAAAATCAGTGTTAAAAATAGTCTTTGCATTTTGAGTCTTTGCATTTTGTTTAATTATTGATTTTATGCAAATATATCCTATTTGTTTTGTTATGAAATTTTATTTAAGAAAATTTAACCGCAGGATTAAGGTTATTTTTTAGATAGTTTTCCAAAAAGGAAAAACAATATTATAATAATCACAAATGTAACTGCAGAGCTTGAGATACTTCTGCCCATAGTTTTCCAAAATTCAGAAAGGCTGAATATTTCAACAAAGAAAAGGAAGGTATGATGTATAAACACTAATAAAATTGAATAAGATGCAATCCACTTGATTCCATTATTTCTGATTGAAGGCTCTTCATCTTCCTCAAAATCAGTTTTTATAGAAATCAGATTAATAATTGCTGGCCTCAGAAATGCCATAAAAACGGATGCTGAGGCATGCATGCCGGGGGAGTCAAGAAATAAGTCTACAGATAATCCCAGGAAGAAGGCAGAAATAAGCAATGTTGTTTTCGGAACATTAAAAGGGAGTAATAATATGAAGAAGATATATGCATAAGGGGTAATATACCCGCTAAATTTCACCTGGTTTAGAATAAAAACCTGGAAAAACACAAGGATAATAAACCAAAAAATATGTTTTAAAATAGTTTTACCCATGCTTTAATAATTATCTTGTATTATTCATTTCTTCCGTTTCTTCGAGAATATTTAGTTCTTCAATAAATAAATTCTTAACAACATTCACATATTCAACTTTATTAAAATCTACAAACAGATCAATATCAATAGTATAAAAGTTTTCACCTTTATTTATCTTATAATCAGCAATAGTGCCCAACTGAATACCTTCGGGGAATATGTGAGAATACCCGCTTGTTTCGATTGTGTCGCCCACATTGAGTTCAACGTGCGGTGGAATATGGATAAGTGTTGCTTTTTTATAATTATAACCTTCCCAAAACAGTGTGCCAAGGTTTCTGTTTTTTTTATGCCTGACGGATATTCTTGAGCCCGGGTGAAGGAAGCTCATGGCTGAGCTGAAATTGTCAGTAACATTTATTACAATTCCCATTACACCGTTTTTTGTAATTATGCCCATATCAGGTTCAATTCCATGTTTTTGCCCTTTATTCAGCGTGATATAATTACTTCTGTTCATAACGGAATTGTTGATTATCCTGGCATTAATGTATGTGAACTGTCTTTGATAAACTGTGTCACGAAACTGAAAAACCTGCTTGTCATTTACCAGAAAAGAATTTCTGGTATAGTGCCTAAGCTCGGTAATTTCGTCAATCAACTGTTCGTTTATTTGTCTGAGTTTGAAATAATTGCGTAAGCCTGAGTATTGCCGGTAAATATTACCTGCAAAAGCATTTGCGGAATTTACTAAAAAAGTTCTGTGATAATTGTGATTTTGAAATATTAAAACAAACGCAATAATTTCAAGTAGCAGAAACACAAAAAAGAAGTAATGCCTCCGGATGAAATTGATAATATTGCGCATAGAGTAGTCTTTTCAAATTATTTTATCAGGAATGGGAATTTGTCAAAGTTTTTCAGTGCAATCCCTGTGCCTCTTGCTACAGCTCTAAGAGGGTCTTCTGCAAGGTGAACGGGCAATTTTGTTTTCAGGGCTATTCTTTTATCAAAGCCCCTAAGAAGTGCGCCACCGCCTGCAATATATATTCCTGTCCTGTATATATCGGCAGCAAGTTCAGGAGGAGTCATTTCCAGTGCATTAAGGACTGCTGCTTCAATTTTCGTAATTGACTTATCAAGTGCCTGGGCAATTTCGGAATAGTTAACAATTATTTCTTTAGGAATGCCTGTCATCATATCTCTTCCGTGAACAGCGATATCATCAGGAGGATTGTCAATTTCTGTCATTGCAGCACCAACCTCAATTTTGATTCTTTCCGCTGATCTTTCACCGATAAGGATGTTATGCTGCTTACGCATATATTCTTCAATATCACTATTAAAGTCATCCCCGGCGATTCTGATTGATTTATTGCAAACAATTCCGCCAAGAGCGATAACAGCAATCTCAGAAGTTCCACCACCGATATCAACCACTATATTTCCGGTAGGTTCAAGAACATCTATTCCAATTCCAATAGCTGCGGCCATGGGTTCATGTATCAGCCTGACTTCTTTAGCACCTGCTTGTTCACAAGAATCTCTAACAGCTCTTTCTTCAACTTCTGTAATACCTGAAGGTATGCAGATAACCATTTTTAATGATGGTGGAAACAGAGGTTTTTTTGTATCTGTCAGCTTTATCAAAGCTCTAATCATTGCTTCTGCTGCCTGGAAATCAGCAATCACACCGTCACGCAGTGGCCTTAATGTTTTGATGTTTTCGTGCGTTTTACCATGCATCATCATAGCCTGTTTTCCAATAGCAATAACTTTATTGCTTGATCTTTCAATAGCTACGATTGATGGCTCTTCAACAACAATCTTATCATTATGAATGATTATCGTGTTTGCTGTGCCAAGATCTATTGCAAGTTCCTTAGTTAAGAATGAAAATAAACCCATATTTTATTATTGTTAAATTATAATTAGTGTTTAAAATGTCTTTTACCTGTAAAAACCATTGCCATATTGTTATTATTGCAAAAGTCTATTGAAAGATTGTCTTTAACCGATCCTCCGGGCTGAATAACAGCTATTATTCCTTCTTTATGCGCAATTTCAACGCAGTCAGGAAACGGAAAAAATGCATCAGAAGCCATTACAGCACCTTTAAGGCTATGTCCGTGTTCTTTAGCTTTTTCTATAGCGTGCATAAGTGCATCAACTCTTGATGTTTGTCCGGTGCCGCTACCAATTAGTTGCTGGTCTTTAACCAGAACAATAGCATTTGATTTAGTGTGCTTTACCAGCTTATTTGCAAATAGCAAGTCGTTTACCTGGCTGTCATCCGGTTTATGATTTGTTACCGTTTCCCATTCTTCAGGTGGGGCAATAATATCATCTCTTTTTTGACAAAGGACACCATTTAATGCAGTGCGGAATATCTGATTATGCAGGAATGGTTTTTTTAAGCGTAAAATAATCCTGTTTTTTTTGGTGCTAAGAACTTCCAGCGCTTTTTTATCAAAATCCGGGGCAATAATAACCTCAAAGAACAACTCACTAATTTGATACGCATTTTTTTCAGTAATGTTGCGGTTTGCAAGAAGAATTCCCCCAAAAGCAGAAACAGGATCCGAAGCCAGGGAAGCCTTCCATGCCTCTTCAATTGTCGCTCTTGATGACATACCACAGGCATTACTATGCTTTATAATTGCAAATGACGGCTCAGTGAATTCACTCATTAGGTTTAAAGCTGCGTCAATATCAAGTATATTATTATAAGATAGTTCTTTGCCATTGAGTTGTTCGAAAATTTCATCATAATCACCATAGAACTTACCCCATTGATGAGGATTTTCACCGTATCTTAATGTTTTTGATTTAAGAATGCTGTTTTTAAACACGTCAAAATCTGAATCGCTGTTGAAATAATTAAATATTGCAGTGTCATAATGAGATGAGACATTAAAAGCAGCTCCGGCAAAATATTTTCTTTGCTCAAAGCTTAGCTCAGCATTTTGCTCGCTAATCAACGTGGCAGCCTGCTCAAAATACTCGCTTGAAGGTATAATGCAACAATTATTATAGTTTTTCGCTGCTGCACGAATCAAAGAAATACCGCCAATGTCAATCTTTTCAATTATCTCCTGATGAGAAGCATCTTTTTTTAGGGTTTCTTCAAATGGATAAAGGTCAACCACAACCATGTCAAACTCAGGAATTTCAAATTCTTTAAGCTGCTTTTGATCTTCTTCTTTTTCTGATCTTACCAAAATGCCTCCAAATACTTTAGGGTGAAGGGTTTTTACTCTCCCACCCAAAATGCTTGGATAACCCGTTAGGCTTTCTATTGATTTAGCTTCTATTCCCAAACTTTTTATATAATCAAGAGTTCCACCGGTAGAATAGAGACTTACTCCCTTTTTGTTTAATTCTTCGATTAGTTTTTTGGCCGGTTCTTTGTAAAATACTGATATTAAAGCGTTCTTGATTTTTTTTGTTTTGGTTTTTTCGATCATGGCAATAGGTGATTAAATATTTTACAACGGCAAAATTAAGTAATTTCATTAGCTTTTTATTACTAAAGTAATTATTTTGTTTTTTTTATTTTTGGATTGAAAAATCTCCTTAAATTTGCGGCTTCAAAAATTTTTCTAAAAACTTCTAAATTATTGTGTTATGGCCTTTTTAACAAAAGAAAAAGTTTTCTCCAGGAGATGGTTTATGTCATACTCTCTGATTGTAATTGGAGCTTTTATACTCGCTTCAGGTTTTGTGTTTTTTATAACACCATACAAAATTGTGCCGGGTGGAGTATATGGTATTGGCATTGTTCTTAATCATCTGATAGGTGTACCAGTTGGTCTTACCGGGCTGGCTTTAAATATACCGCTTACAATAATTGGGATAAGAGTTTTAGGGCCTCGTTTTGGGGTAAAGACAGTAATTGGTTTTATACTTTCTTCCATATTTATTGACGGACTTACTTTGCTGTGGGGAGCTTCTCCTTTAGTTGAAGACAATGCATTGCTTTCTTCAATATTTGGGGCTGTACTGATTGGTTTTGGACTGGGGCTGATATTCAGAGCAAGGGCAACCTCAGGAGGATCTGATATAGTTGCAATGATAATTGGCAAATATACAAGGATGCCAATCGGGCAATTGCTGATTATGGTAGATTCTGTGATTGTTTTATTTGGATTAATAGTTTTTAGAGATTGGAGTATTCCTCTTTATTCATGGCTGGTGATATATATAACCGGAAAAGTTATTGACGGAGTTCTTGAAGGTATTAGTTATGAAAAGACTGTTTTTATTATTTCTGATAAATATAAAGAGATCAGTGAAAAAATATTGTATGACCTTGATAGAGGTGGGACTGTTCT
>JAWOBS010000108.1:0-4947 GCA_046484145.1 Bacteroidales bacterium | reverse complement strand
GCTTGCCCTTATGATGACTCTGGCCAGAAAAACCCATAAATCATACAACAGGGTCAGAGACGGAAACTTTTCTCTTGTAAAGTTAAACGGTTTCACCATTCATGGGAAAACAGTAGGGATTATTGGTACAGGTAAGATAGGACAGGCCTTTTGCCGGATTTTATCAGGTATGGGAGCAAAAATTATTGCTTATGATAAATATCCATCTGATGATATGAAAAAACTTGGTGTTGAATACAAGGAACTTGACGATGTGCTAAGCGAAAGCAATATAGTCAGCCTGCATTGTCCTCTTACACCCGAAACCCACCATATTATCAATGCACAAACCTTGTCTAAAATGAAGAAAGGAGCTATGCTTATAAATACCAGCAGGGGCAAGCTGGTAGATACATTGGCAGTGATTGATGCTCTTAAAACCGAACAACTGGGCTCCCTGGCAATTGATGTATATGAAGAAGAAGAGAAACTGTTTTTCAGAGATCTGTCGGAGAAGATCATCAGGGATGACCAGATATCACGGCTTATGATATTTCATAATGTACTGATTACCGCACATCAGGGATTTTTCACGCAGGAAAGCCTGAACGAGATCATGCAAACAACACTGAAAAATTTCGATGATTTTGAAAGAGGAATTGAATCTTCCAATGAAGTAAGCTGCGAACTCATTAAAGATTGCTAAGGACTGTGTTCTTAATGTCTTTTATACTTTATACAGGTTGTTTCTTATGGCAAAGGTAACGAGCTTAACACTGCTGTCAACACCGGTTTTTCTGAAAAGATTCGCCTTGTGCCCGTCAACAGTACGCTGGCTTATAAATAACTGATCGGCAATTTCTTTTATTGTAAAACCTTTGCAAATAAGGTTAAGTACCTCGACCTCTCTTTTGGTAAGCTCTTCTCTTAACTCGGGTTCAGGGCCCGATGCTTTGCTTTTTTTGCTCACAAGCGAATGTGTCAGCACCGGCAGCAATTCATCTGAGAAATAATTTTTGTTCTCTGAAACCAGTTCAATGGCTTTTTGAAGTTCATACTCTTCAACCGTTTTTAAAAGAAACCCCTTAATACCTGCCTCGAGCATACTAACCAGGTACTCCTCTTCACCAAACATACTGATGGCAACAATTTTTAGCGTGGGGTAATCTTCAATCGCTTTTTTGGTGGCTTCTATGCCATTCATAACCGGCATTTGAATATCCATTAGTACTATGTCCGGTTGATCATCTTGTATCATATCCAGGAATTCCTGCCCGTTGGATGCTTCTCCGAATATTTCCACACCAGGTATTTCCTTTAAAAGCATTATAAGTCCCTTCCTGAAAATATGCTGATCTTCAACGATCATTATTTTGAGCTTCTTTTTGTCCATGGCCGGTTATTTTATTTATACATCTTAATAAAATATTTCACACAATTGCAAATGTAGCGATAAATATACTTTGCTGAGATTAAAAATTTAAACTTTTCAAACAGGTATTTCAAGATGAAAATGCAAATAATTATTTTTCATAAAATATCTTCCCTTACCACCCAGGAAATTTATCCGGCTGAAAATGTTTTTTAACCCCTGACCTCCGCCCTTTTTTGCATAGGCTTCACGGAAGTCAAATCCTTTACCATTATCTTTATATTCAATGAAAAGATAGTTATCTTTTGAATAAACCTCAATAAAAATATTATCGGCCCCGGCATGTTTCAAGGTATTGTTTATGAGTTCAAGAACAATTCTGTAAATGTGTGTTTCCGTATTACTATCAAGCCGTTGCAAAGTTTCAGGGTAGCTGAACTCAATATTAACCGATTCGGTTTTATTAATGGCATCGGCAAATGATTTCAGAGCTCTTATAAATCCATATTCTATTAAAATACTTGGCATTAAATTATTTGCGATACTGCGGGTAGAATCTATAGCCTGTTTAATGGTTGATTTCATTTCAGCTAGCAAATCCTGTTTTTGCTTCAGGCCTTTATTTTCCTTCTGCAATAAACCGACATAAATTTTGAGGGTTGAAAGTAAGGCACCCAGTCCATCATGCAGATCCTTCGAAAATCTTTTTCTTTCATTTTCCTGGGTTTCCAATATGGCATTCAGAATTTCCTTTTCATGATCTTTTTGCTTGGTAATATCTCTTACTGCCAGCACATTAATCATTTCATTTTTATATTCAAAGGGCTGGTGCTGAATTAGACCATAAAACCTGCTCTTATCACTTTTGTAAAATACCATTTCCCATGTTCCGTTATCTGCATGGTTTGTAATTTTATCCAAAAGTTTTTTGCCGGATACATCAACAAATGAGTCAATCTTTTGAAATTTGTTCTTTTTGTCCCGGAGTCCAAAAAGATTGTAAGCTGCTTTATTGGCTTCAATAACAAGGCCATCTTTTAAAAACAATACTGCTTCAAAAGCTGTTTCAGATAATGCTTTAAATTTTTCTTCAGCCTGCCTGCGATTTTCCACTTCCTGCAAAAGATCTCTGTTGGCATCGGCAATCTGGTCGCGTGAATGCTTTAACTCGAGGTGGGTACTGACTCTTGCCAGCATTTCGGCTTTATTTATGGGTTTGGTTATATAATCAACGGCACCGGCTTCGAAGCCTTTTACTATCTCATCGGTTTTATTGGCTGATGTAATAAAAATCACAGGTATATTCCTGTATTTTTTGTTATTCTTTAATTCCCTGCATAATTCATAGCCGTCTGTATCGGGCATGAGAATATCGAGCAGGATAAGATCAGGAGAGAAATCCTTAAGTACTTTCCAGGCATCATTGCCAGAAATTGCTCTTTCAACCTGATAGTTAACAGATTTTAGCAAATGCAATAATACTTTCAGGCTTGCAGGATCATCATCAACAATTAAAACTTTTCTGGCTGGTGGGTTCATACCTTTTAAAAATGTAAAGCTATTAAAATTCTTTTTCCCGGTCTGCTAATATACAATAACTGCCAAAAGACAATTTTTGCAGCTGGAATATCATTTTATTTCGCTCTGTATCAATTAACTCTATCTCTTCATTTACAATAAATTAAAGACTAAACAGCTAAACTTGCATGCGTAAAGTTATAAAAAATACATAAAATCGTATTTTTTTTCTTTTGCATGTTAAAAAACTGTATCTTTATAAATTAATTTACATTCTTCATTGAACTATTCATATTATTAAAAGAACTAAAATGCATGTAAATTTTAAAAATGGAGAAATTAACTATGAAGAGTATGGCCGGGGTGATGTTTTAGTCCTTCTGCATGGATTCACTGAATCCTTAAAAATATGGTATGATTTTAAAGATGTTTTATCAAAACATTACAGGTTAATTTTAATTGATTTACCAGGTCATGGCAAAAGTTCTATAATTGATGAAGTACATTCAATGGAATTGATGGCTGATTCCGTAAATGCTGTTTTTAATGAACTGGGCATTGAAAAGGCCGTTTTGATTGGTCATTCAATGGGAGGTTACATCAGCCTTGCTTTTGCAAGAAAGTACTCCGGATTACTCAAGGGTTTAGGCCTTTTTCATAGCACATCTTTAGCCGATAGTGATGAAAATAAAGATGCCCGCGACAGGGCAATAGATATAATCGGAAGCAACCACAACCGGTTTTTATTAAATTTTATACCTGATCTTTTTGCTCCTGAAACCCGGGAGGCACATAAAAGTGAAATTCAGGTGCTTATTGATGAGGCATCATCAATGGATACAAAAGCTTTAATTGCAGCCCAGCAAGGGATGAAAGAACGTACCAGTACATTGGACGTGCTTATCAATGCTCCATTTCCGGTTATGTTCATTGCCGGTCAGAAAGATAGCCGTATTCCTTTTGAAAATATTTGGGTTCAGATGGCCCTTACAGAAACAGCCTATTCCCTGATCCTTAGAAATGCGGGCCATATGGGGTTTATTGAAGACAAAGACAAAACCCTTGATTTTGTTGAAAGTTTTACAAGAAGCTGTTACAAGCAATAGTGTTACCATAAATACTGCCGGGGGAGGCAGTTAATAATGAAAAAAGCTCCGTTCAGGAGCTTTTTTCATTTGCTATCTATAGTAAACTTTATATCCCCAGGGCATCATCTGCAGTGAAAAATCCTGATCAATATCCATTGCCTCTTCCGAAAATAATTCAGTATAACTATCCGCATAATCGCCACCCAAAAACTCTACAAGTCTTGCTTCTTCTGAAAGATTAAGTACTACAAAAACTTTATCGCCTTCTTTCTCGCGTGTAAAAGCAAATACGATGTTATCATCATTGGTATTAACGCGCTTTATCTCACCACCGGCAATCCCATTCCACAAAGCTTTGTTTTTGTCTTTCAGGCTAAATAGTTTGGTATAAAAATCCTGATAGCTCAAATCATTCCAATCTATCTCATCTTTTTCAAAAAATTCGAGCATTTTATCAAGCCCTGCTTCCTGTCCATTATACAATAAAAACATACCCGGAACAGTATTGGCCAGTACAGCAAAAGCTTCCATTCCTTCACCCAACCGGTCAAAAACAGTTCCTGCCCATGAATTCTCATCATGATTTGAAATAAAATTTATCTTATAGGTACCAACGGGATAATCGCCCATGTTTTCTTCAAAAAAATAATTATCCAGGGCTGATACGTCCTCTTCACCCCGGGCAATACTATTCATTGCGTGATGTGATGTCCAGGAGTAGCCTGCATTAAAAGCATGTTCATTCAGTTCAGGATGATCTGCTTCGGCAAGCATAAAAAGAGGTTTAATTTCTTCCAGTTCAAGCCGGGCCTGGTTCCAGAACTCTGTTGGTACCAGGTAAGCAACATCGCAGCGAAAACCATCAATATTCATTTCATCAAGCCAGAAGCTCATTTCTGCAATCATGGCATCCCACAGGTCACGATTTGCATATTCAAGCTGAATTACATCTGACCAGTCTGTGCCGTGTGGTGGTGTAAAATTTCCCTC
>JAWOBS010000104.1:0-3022 GCA_046484145.1 Bacteroidales bacterium | reverse complement strand
ATGATAAAAAGCTTTGTCTGTGAAACCTGCAAGCACGGGGGAGAATAGATTTATGTAGTCACAATATATCTCCTTCTTTTTAAAATCATCAAGGAATTCAGCTATATCGAAAGGAGATATAAAAGGATGGGGAGAGCCTGCCTCTTTTGAATATATTGCCTCTATTAGATACTGGTAATCCATGAATAATTTCTTACTTTTTTGTAAGTATAATTCAAGAATTGTTATCCCATATTATCTATTAGTTAAATTATCTATTACTTATTGCTCCTATACAATGATATCTTGTCTAGGACATACTTTGCATGATCATTATCATTATCTTGATCAATAACCATTAAGCATATTCTTTCAGCTTCGTCATAATTTTCTATATCTACCAGAATCAAAGCTTTATTAGTGTATGAAAGATAATTCCTATTATCCTCCTCTATATTAATCTCTAATAGCCTGATAGCTTCTTTAAAATCTCCTGTTTCTCTGTAACATAGTGCCAGATCATTTCTCAATCCTATAGCAGAACTGAATTCTTCAAGCTCAATTGCCTTTTTAAATAGTGGTATAGCCTCGTCATACCTGTATGAGTCATATAAGCAACCTGCATAATTTTTATATGACTGTGGGTCATTTGGCTTTAATTTTATGCATTCTTTGAATAGATAATTTGCCTCATCAACTTTTCCTAAAACACCAAGTCCTACAATCTTCCATACCATCCCTTTATATGAATGATCAAATATCTGAAGCTCTTTTTCCGCCTTCTTATGCTGATCTATTTTGCATAATGCTTGTATAAGTTTTGCACGTATCTCAAAATCGTAAATGTCTTCTGCTAAATGATTATAGCACAACCCAACAACATTACTATAATTACTTTTTTGAAATTGACCATATATTCTGCCATGCCTTAAAGCTCTTACTGATTTATCCATAGCAACTTATTTGTATAAATATAATAAAACTATCCATATCTGAATCTTAATTTTACCTGCCCCCATAATATCTTACCTAATTGAAATAGTGCGTTTTAAATGTATTAATTCATTGATAAAGTCTAAAGCTAGATCTGACCCAGATAAGCAAATGGAGTGAACCGTTCTTCTATTTCAATTAATTCATCAATCAATACCAGGCAATCATCTAATTCCCGATAACAAAAAGGTGCTTCGGTTTTAATGCTTGCATCTGATATCATTCCGGGGATATATATACTTTTTCTTAACTTAGAATAATCATAATCAGCAGCATATTCTTTAGCTTCAGATCGTGACATCACCCTACCGGTTCCATGATTTAGAGAGTTTAACACTTTGCTTATTTTATCACTTGCCCGAACCAGGACAACATCACCTTCAAGGCTTGATGGCAATACAGCATAATCTCCTGGATTTGCTTTTACCGCACCTTTCCGTATAATAACACCATCATCTGTTTTCTCGAAATGATTGTGATTCTTATCTACAATTAATTCTAATTCACCAAAATATTTCTCCAAAACTTTAGCAATAGTCATCCGGTTCTTTCCGGCCCACCCGACTGCTTCTTCGAATTTTGAATCAAAAACATCAGCATCATCAACCAAATCATCCACAATACCTGATTCATTTCGAGAACCTGTATGTATCAAAAAATACACGTAGTCATCGCTATACGATTCCAATGCGTCAATAAAATGATTTCCCGAACCTAAGTCCCCTAATTTTCCTTTTTTTGATTTAAGGTCGTAATATACTTTATCCCAATCTGATTCATCAAATTCACCTCTTGAAATCCCTGACTTCAATAAAAGCATCCCGCATCCTACGTCTGATAATGCATATTTTCTCCAATCAGCTTGCCTTGTAAAAACAACTGTTCCTGTAGGCAAAGGGGACCTTCCGGGACATACATCCGGAAAAAATATGACCTTCTCAGCTGCCAGGCCTTGTGGTAACCATCCGTAAAGTTTGTTTTCAGGTTCATTTGAAAAGTTTATTACTTGCATCTGCTATTTTTCTTTATCGTAAACATATTTTAAGAAAGTGCAAGGGTTTTTATATTTTGTTAAATCATCTTCATTTGCTCTCAGTTCATTAAAATAATCATAATCTATTAGATAACATTCTTCCCATATATTTGAAAGAACATTATAATACCATCCTTTTGGAGTAATGTGACCAAAAGACCACATATAATCAATATTTTTAATAGGTTTATATCTATAATTATACCAGTATTCATTAAATATATCACTGTTTTTAATTTTGGGATAACCAAGCCCTGCCATGTCTGTAATTATATTAATAGTGCATTGCTTACCACCTGTTGTTTTTAGTAGATTATCTATATAATGAAATATAAAATCAATAAATTTCTGATTGGCAAATATTTCTTCATAATGCAATCTGAGAGATTTCTTTACGTCTTTTGTTAAGTCACCAGTACGTAAACTAATGCTTACATCTTCATTAAATTCACCGGGATATAGATCCTTAAATTCCTTAACTACCAACTCCCAAATCTTTTGCTCCTTAAATTCAACAATACCTTCCTTAGGCACATATTGTCTTTCTTGCTCAATTGCTGCTTCTATATCTTCATCAGAAAAAACGGGGATCCACCTTTTCTTCTTTTTATTTCCTTTGAGAATATATCCCCCTTTATTAATCCATTGCACTCTCTCTTTCTTTGTTATCAAATGCGCAGCAATAGTCTGCTCATGGTCTAATGGAGTCAAAGTAATACCACAATGTTTCTTTATCGGGTGGAGCCCAATTCTGCCGTAATCCGTTGTACGTTCAATATGACCACATCTTTTGCATATGTATGTTCTCCTTTTCCCCGGACGAGAACGCAAGGGGTGACCTGATATGTTTTTACTTTTCATTTTTTAGAAATTTATATATAGATCCTCATGTATCTATTTCATCATCACCATAAAAATGCAACTTCTTTAAATTCTTCATTTTGGGAAATAAATATTCAACATTGCATTCTAGATATTCTAAATGAGTAAGTTCCTGAATATCATCAGATGATTCAA
>JAWOBS010000086.1:0-4071 GCA_046484145.1 Bacteroidales bacterium | reverse complement strand
CCTCAAACTCAACATCTGCAGGCTCATTGTATTCAACAATAACATTATCGGAAAACACAAAAGAAGTTGCAAAATAAAGATCTTCCTGGTTGTTAAAATCAGTAAAACCACCTATCATATCTTTCGTGTCAGCAGAATAAATAAAGAGTTGTGCTCCTTCAGGAATTTTATACTTATCAAAAAGTATATTTATAGAAATAGCTCCGGGCGAACTAATACCCAAACGCCATATTTTAGTGCCATTTTCCAGGTAATCCCATTCTCCTGAATTTTGAGGATTTAAAGAAACCTGGTGAACTTTGCCAAAACGCCAGGGCATATTCTGAAGCTTGTCAAGTTCAGCATCTTCAGCCCTCAATGCTTCAACATCAACATCGGGCATTTTTTGAAAAGTCACATCTTCTAGGGATACCTTTTCTGAAATTGTAAAACTCAGGGGTTCTCCTCCCTGACTAATTTGTGCTACTGCAAAACTTGCAGTTATCACAAAGCAAGCTAATAGTAAAATTAATTTTTTCATTTTTGATTGGTTTTTGAGTTAATAATAAATGTTTATTTTTCAATAATTATTTTCAAAGTTTTTTTGAATAACAAGTTATTCGCTGAATTATATCCGTTTACACGAAGAAAATAAAAACCTCTTTCGGATTTATTATTGCTTATTTCTATTTGATTTATGCCCTTTGTGTAAAAAGAAGGGGCAATTTCTATAATTTTCCTTCCGGTAATATCAAATAATTCCACTCCGACAAACATGTCTTTCGGGACATCTGCTATTACAGAGAAATCACCTGAATTAGGATTTGGGAAGGCTTCAATATTAACTTCAGAAATGTCAAATTCAGATATCATTGTTGCATTCTTTGGCAATAACTCAACATTGTTCGCATTATAATCTGAAGCTATTAAGTAACCCCATTCATAATCATTTATATTTTCAAGATTCAAAAGATCAATAATACCATCCGGTATGCTTGAGTTTTGAATATTATAGATTACAACAGTAATAATATTTTCTTTAACAGAATGTGCAAATTGATAATCACTTAATAAAGCTTCAAGATTTATATCATTAGCATTATCAGCAATAATTTGAAATTGCAATGCAGTAAGATTACCATCGCTTTCAAGTTTTAATTTTTCATCTTCAATAAAAATGTATGCTTTCTCTGCATCAGAAGGCATTGTACCATTGGACTTAGCACCATCAAGTATTAGATTTGAAATAGCAACAATATCAGATACATTTATTTCTGTATCCTGGTTAGCATCAGCAGCATCTTCATTAAAGTTGGGGTCAGGATTTCCCAGGATATAATTAACAAGCCATACAATGTCCTGAACATTAATTTCACCATCATCATTAACATCGCCAAGCAAATAATCAGGATTAACGATAATATAATCTGTTTTCGTTAATGTATTATCGCCATTAATTGTAAGGCTAATTGTTTTATTTCCAACAGTATTGTAAGAAACTGTATGAGGGCCGGCAGTATTGGCTGTAGCCGGTTGAGCTCCATCACCAAAATTCCATTCAATAGATGTATAGTCATCGATGCAGCCGGTGTAGGTAAACTCTACATTTTGAGCTGTTGTAATATTTCGATTATCAGCGAAAAACTCTACATCGTCGCCTGTGACAGTAAATGTGTATGTCCCATCAGGCGCCACAAATGGCTTACTAATTGTTTTTGCATTTACATTTGTTGCGCTGATATAGTAGGAAACTTCGGTATTACATGGCTGGCATGGCATTGAAGCAGCGTAAGTATCGTTAACAGCTGTCATTTCTTGCTGAGTGTAAGTAGTGCCATCTATGCTCCAATATGTATATGCATCAGTAATTCCTGCAACATTTTTTATCTCGGCATCAAAATTATAAGCTTCTTCTGTGTTAAATGCTTCCCTGATAGGTGCGTGAGCTATAAAAATTGGATCTTCTGCGGCCACTTCTCTTGTGATACAATGAATTGCACCACTTGCACCAATAACATTTTCCATGTTAATGCCAACAATATCGTATCCCGGCATGGCCTCCTCATAAATAGCAATTGCTTGTTGATTAAGAGTTACGTCATGGTATTGAGGAACCAAAACAAGGTCGTTAAGAATTAAAGCATTTGTAAATGTTCTATAATGGGAATCAGGAGGATAATTACCTGTTGTGCTTGGAACCATAGGAATTCTTACAACATTATACGGACGGCCGTATGGAGTAAGGTAGTTGTCAAGCAAATATTGCAAGTTAGCTTCAATATAAGGGCCATCAGAAACGCCATCCGGGAATTCTGCAACTAAAAGAGTTTCATCATCCAATAGTTTCATATGCATATCAATATGGCTGATATTATCATAAGGAAGCTCATCCATTTTAACATAATTATCAATACCGATGAATTCATACATAATATTATCAATCTCAGCTTCAGTGTAAGAGCTGTTTTCTGACAAGACCAATTTTGAAGAAAAGGCAGTTCCATGTCCGTCAATAATTAAATTACCTCCAGTATGAACCAAGCGATTTGGGTCTTCTGTCATTTGGTATAATGGTAATCCTTTATAATTTGCAAAATTGTAAGGCAGCATATTATCATTTGGCCTCGGCCTGTTATAAACCCAATCAATTAAAGCAAGCTCATCAGTTCCATCTAAATAAATGCTTTGTGGCCCAAAGTCTCTTGACCACACACTGTCATAATCAAAGCCTAAAAAAGTAATATTATCTAATGGGATCCCTTCACTTGTAAGGTAGTTAGAAACCCAGGCCTGATCATTAGTAATTATATAAACATGAACACGGCTTTCCGCATGTCTTACAATTTCTCTTAATTCAGCACTGTAAGCAGCCCATGAAATAATTAGTGCTTCAATCTCTTCAAACTCTGCAGGTGCTCTTGGAGGTACAGCCGGTGGGTCAAACTTGTCACCATAACTATAGTTTTCTATATAGTTTTTATAAATTTTCTTTTCTTCCCCGGTTAAACCTTTTGGCAATGTCTCTTGCGAATATAACGGCAAAATAGAAATTAAAGTAAAAACAGAAATAAGCAATAAGGGTAACTTTTTAAAAACCATAAAAGCATTTTTATTATAAATGTATAAAGTCAAAAAATGCGTCACAGGCACTCTCAAAACCTGGTTTGTTTTGGTGCCTGTAACGCATTCATAATATTAATTTTATCTGTTTAATAATGATTCTGTATTAAGATAAAGCCGATATTAATTTTCAATCAATACTTTTCTTTCTTTAGTAAAGAGAAGTTTATTGCCGTTAGAATTAAACCCGGTTAATTTAAGGATATAAAAACCACTGTTGAGTTTTGTTTCCATATTAACCTCAATTTGATTAGAGCCCTTCAATAAGAACTCCGCTGGAATATTCATAACTTCTCTACCTGTTACATCAAATAATTGTAATTCAACAATTCCATCAGAGGGTAATTCTAATGTCACAGTAAAATTACCTGCATTAGGATTTGGGAATACAGCCAGCTCAAGTTCTTCAATATTAAACTCTTCTGTAAGGGTTGCATCTTTTGGCAATACTTCAACACTTTCAGCATTAATATTAGCAGCTATCAGTTGTTTATAGTTAAAGCTATTAAGATTTTCTATGCTTAACAGTTTTGTTATTCCTTCCGGGAAAGCATTATTATTAAGGCTATAAATTAATCCTGTCAGCACATTATCCTTAACGGCATAAGACAACTTATGGCTATCAGTTAGAAGATTAAGATCCAATTCACTTGCATTATCAGCTTCAAGTTTAAACTGTAATGCAGTTAAAGTTCCATCACTTTCCAGCTCAAGGATTCCGTTTTCTACAGATACATAAGCCACGTCAGAGTTGATTTGTTCAAGATCTTTAGCACCTCCCATTATAATATTAGAAATAGCTACAACATCAGAAATGTCAATAGTTGTATCTTCATTAACATCTGCAGCTTCTTCAACAAATGCCGGATCCGGATTGCCAAGGATATAATTCGCTAACCAAACAATATCCAGAACATTAATAATTCCATCATCATTAACATCACCAAGAAGCACATTATTATTAAAAGTACC